>NZ_RAYG01000013.1:0-182205 GCF_003670185.1 Parabacteroides sp. CH2-D42-20
ACGATCCAAATTTATCGGGCATTATTTTGCAAGTTTTTTACGGCAACGGATATCGGGTACATTATAATATAGGATACCCTATTTAGAGTCTATATTCATCTAAAATAACTAAGTTCGCATCAAAATAGAGTTGGAAGAGAGTGTCGAATTTCGTTTTCGAGTTTGTTAGCCGAACCTTAAACCTATTTCTTCATCCCTCGTACGGGAAACTAATCTGAATGCCACACTAAATTAAAAAATTATGTCGAGACCAATCAAGAAAGGATTAAGTTATTTTCCACTGGACACCGATATGCTGTCCGATCGAAAAATACGTCGCTTATTTCAAAATTATGGATGCGAAGGTTTCTCCACCTACATGGCGATCCTGTGTGAAGCGTATGGCACCACGGGATATTACATCCGATACACGGACGATTTCTGTTTTGATATCGGATTTACGCTCAATCTGAAGGAAGAACAGATCCGTGAGATCATCGGATTTTGTGTTGAGATCCGATTATTTAATCAGGAACTATTCGCCCTGCAAGGAATCCTCACATCTTTCGGAATCCAATCCCGCTATCGGGAAATCAGCAAGCGGAGCATATCCCGTATCTCCCCCGAATGGGAAATCCGGGAAGAGACCGCCCCTACTTCTACGGTAGAAATATCGGTTCCTGTTACAGAAACCCCGGTTTTAGCGACAGAAACAGCCCCAAAAGGAAAAGGAAAAGGAAATAAAACAAACACGGTAACAAAAATTCAAGCTAGAAATGAACATTCGACCTCAAATGATAACGGAGAGGCAGGCCGCAGAGCCGAGTTACTCCAAATGGCAGCCAACGCCACAAGCGCTAGCCGACATGCGTAAACGATACGGAGACGCCCAAGGTTTCCTATCGATATTCACCCCCGATCTACAGATCGCCGCCGCCCGTCACCCGGAGCGGACCTATATGGGCACGGCCCCTACGCTGGCCACGATAGCCGTCGGCTACGGTGAACCGGTAGCTATCGTATGGATCTGCATCCAGCTGGAGAACGTAAACCTGTTCGCGGGGGTAAAAGAGAAAATGCCCGTCAGCCGCCAAAAAGAGCTGTCAGCCTTGATTCTCACAGAGTACCCATTTTTAAAAGCCTCCGAGATGCTCCTGTTCTTCCACCGGCTGAAATGCGGGCGGTACGGACGCTTCTACGGATCGGTGGATGCCTTGACCATCACGACCTCGCTCCTGCAATTCATGGACGAGCGACGGAAAGAGAGCGTCCGCTACCGGCAACCGGACACGGTAGCTCCCGCCACGACCACCCCCTCCTCGAGTGGTATCACGTATGAAGAGTATTTAAGATTAAAAGAACAAAAACAGCAACACCATGAACACGAATAGAATCTATGGCCATCAAGAGTTGGCCCTTTTATATTTCCCGAACGTACTCCCCTCCTCGGCCTCCACGCAATTGACCCGTTTCATCCGCCGGGACCCGGAGCTACTGTCTGCCCTCGAAGCCATCGGCTATCGTAAAGGCATCCGCCTTTACACGCCCTTGCAAGTGCGGACCATCGTCGATCATATGGGCGACCCCGAGAATTGGAATCTTTAATTTCCAAGCCTCAATTATCAATTTTCCATTATTAACGGCATAACGGTGATTTCTCCCGTAATCCAACTCTTTTTTTCGAGCGAATCACGGCCGTAAATGTTCTCAAAAAAACACGTACATGTTTTTCGAAAAACACGTACGACTTTTTCCGAAAACACGTACGTCTTTTTTTCGGGTACAAATCCCGACATTGACCGACACTGACCGACTGCCCTTTTTTCAGTCTCTTACCTTTGCGGAAAAAAGAAATGATGAATAAACTTGTATGTATCGGGCTAATTACCCTATCCGCATTGTCTTGCTCGGTTTCACGAGATAACAAGCAAAGGCTGTATAAACACGAGAAAGACTCCCTCTCGGCAATCCGTATCGACCATCTCTTTCGCCAAGCCAAAAGCGACAGCCGGAATCACCTATCGGCCACCCTGCGCCAAGTAACCTTCTCTTCCCCCGACAGTTCCGGGCGGCAATATCCGCTGTCCGTGACCACCGCCACCCTGCAAGAACAATCCCGGCGATCGGCAACGGACACCTCTTCCCTATCCAGCGCCCAACGATCCACGCAAACCAGTACCGCCACGCACGTATCGCAGGAGAGCAAGGAGCGAAAAAGACAGGCGACCCCTTGGTGGCTATGGCTAGCGCCGGGCCTTGCCCTCATCGTGATTCTCAAAAAAACGACCTCGACAAAATAAAAACTCATCCTATGAACCATAAAAGAAATAAGTATCAGAAAAGAATAAATATACAATTAACAGTAGCCGTGATGTTATGCCTAGCCGGCCTCTCGCTGCTGTTCATGGGATTCTGGTGTAGCCCCACGGGAGAGATCCATAATTCCGTATTAATCGGCTTCGGTGAGGTCTCCACTTTCGCCGGCGCCCTATTCGGGGTGGATTACAAATATAAGGAGAAAAGGAACTATTAAGAAATAAGAAAACGGTAGGTGATAGTATAAATTTTTTTATTACTTTTACCCCTTACATATAATGGACTTATGAGAAAAACCTTTGTTTACCTCTTAATACTAGGCTTAACCTATTTTATTTCTTGTGATAGGCCAAACCATCACCCTTCAATCTTCCAGAAGGTAGAGAGATTAATGCCCCAACATCCGGATAGCGCCTTGGCACAAAAACAGTGGGAACAAGCGGCTTTATTATCCAAACGCTATGAGTTATCGCATGATTCCATAGAAAAAGCACGTCTGGAACAAGAGCTGGAAACAGAAAAGAATAAATGTATAACCTTGAGCAAAAGAAAAGACGTTCTAACCTATGTCATGTAAAAAAATAGCGGAATAAACAATAAATAAAATAATAGGCAAATGAAAACATTCAGTTTTATAGGAGTAACCATCCTGTTTGTAGTGACAGGGTGTGGAGGCAGTCATTCATCGACCGATGAGTTTATTACCGTAGATGTAAATGAAAGTTATTCAACCAAAAAAGAACTGGTACTGCAAGACTTCATGGATGTGGAATACATTCCTCTGGAAACAAACGATGAGTTTATTAATCAGGGATATGTACAAGCGGTTGGTGAAAAATACATAATAGTGGCAAATTATAATAATGATGGGAATATATTCGTATATGACCGGAGCGGAAAGGCCATCCGTAAGATAAACCGTAAAGGACAAGGAGGGGAAGAATATATAAATTTTAGATGTGTTACGTTGGACGAAGAAAACAATGAAATATTTATAAATGATCACTATAAGAAAAGAATAAAGGTTTATGATTTAGAGGGAAATTTTAAACGCAGTTTGAAGCAGAAAACAGAAAGTGACTCTCAGTTCTATTGGGAAATATTCAATTATGACAAAGAAAATCTGATTTGTTACGATGAAATCAATGCTGAGATACCCTTCCTGCTCGTATCGAAGCAGGACGGGAGCATAACCAAGGAAATAAGACCTTCCTTTAAAGAGAAGAAGTACTTTTTTCAAGTCTTACGGATGGAAAATAGTACAAGAGCTGCCGGACCGGGATCTTACAGCAGAATCACTCCGTTTAATGGTAATTGGATTCTATTAGAACCCTCATCAGATACGATCTACACATTGATGCCCGATTGCAGTTTACGTCCGTTTATCGCACGAACGCCACCTATCCATACCATGGATCCGGAAGTGTTCTTGATTCCGAGGTTGATATCCAATCGCTATTATTTCATGGAAGGTATAAAAAACGTATATGATTTCAGGAAAGAAGAAGGATTCCCTAAAACCTACTTTGTGTATGATACCCAAGAAAAGGAGTTTTCTAGGTATATTATATACAATGGAGATTATACTTCTAAAAATGAATTCTATATGGTTATGCTGACCCCTATCAATGCCCAAGGTGAATCATGGGCTACCCTGAACGCTTTCGATCTTTGCCGGGACTATCAAAAGGGAAAGTTGAAAGGCAAACTAAAAGAAGTGGCCGCGACATTGGAAGAGGATGACAATCGGGTGGTAATGTTGGTGAAATCTAAAAAGTAAAAAAATATCAACAGTGATGGAAAACAATTCATCAGCTGGTGGTCATAGGGAATCACGCCAACACGAAGGATGCCGTCATCCGGATAAGGCATTGGAACGATCTGAGGTGAACATAGAGGGCTTTACTACCAACAAAAAGAGCCTCAATAAATGCTAGACAACACCTTTACGAAAATATCGGAGATATTATTTGCTTATATACAGGAAGAAGTATATATTTGTCGTGAGGACTCTGTAAACACAAATCATCATTCCATTTTCATGGAATGATTCAACTTGTGTAATATTCATTGTTTAAATAATAAAACGCATGAATAAAATCATATATTACGTATCGATCACGTTACTAACGGTTGTTTCCTCATGCGGAAATAAAGAGACAAATGTATCCAGAAAGTTGACCTTGGATAATTGCCCGGTCATAGCACAGGTTATTAATCTGCAAGGAGATCCGGTGACTAATTTAGACTTTTCTTCCGTAAAGGATACATTCAATTTACCATTAAGCTCCTTGCTATCTTCCTTTCAAGTTATTCGCCTAGAAAATTCGGAAGACGCACTGACCGCCGCAGGACAAGATACCCATATAGCCGTGAGTGACCATTATATTTTAGTGAAATCTTTTAGGGCAGGCTCTTCCTGTAAGCTCTATAACCGTAATGGGGATTTCATCAGAAAGATCTCCTCCCAAGGACAAGGGCCGGATGAATATAACTTATCTATTTATGATCAGTATTTAGATGAAAATAATAATAAAATCTATCTAATGGAGATTCGTGCCTCTAAGATATTAGTGTTTGACCTCGACGGGCAGCCACAAAAACACATTCCTCTGGCCTATATAACCCATAAAGGACGATTTGTTATCAATGACGAGAAAAAAACAGTAACCGTCATGTGCATACCTTTTCAGGGAACTCCCACCGCATTGATCTGGACACAGGATTTCGAAGGCAATATCATCCAAGAATATCCGGTCTCCGACCAATTCATGTTGATCCCAAGCACTTACGATTATGAGGTACGGGAGTGCTTGAATACCAACGCTTCCGACTTCTATCTTCATAATTGTATAGCCTCGCAAGACACACTTTATCATTATGACATAGACTCGAATACGCTACACCCTGTTTTTACGATGCATACGGGTCATGAGCCGATCTGCCATTATTTCACGGAGCTGCCCAATCACTTTCTAGTCACTTGGTATACGCAAACCTCTTGGAATAATGAGTTACCCCGTTTCCCGAAAATCCTAGTAGACAAACAAAGCCTTAAAGGTTGTTTCGTGAATTTGAAATGGAATATGCTAGGGAATATAGATGGGCCTACCAATCCGTCCTTCAATCGAGGTTATTTCACTGCGATCATGGAACCTTACGCATTAAAAGAGCAATTGGAAAAAGTTTTGATTTCCAATCAAAAACTATCTCCGGAGGTGTTGAGAAAAGTAAAAGAGTTGAATAATCGAATTACCGATGATGATAATTGTATCGTCTTTATAGGAAAATTGAAAACAAAATAAAAGAAACATGAAAGCCATAATCACAATCTCAGCGATATGCATACTTTTAACGGTAGGATGCAATCGAAACCCAGAGAATCCGGATAAGTTGCGAACCATACTTTTCGAGCGATGCATAGAGACAGAGCAAAAGATGAAAATCTCCGAGATAGCCGATACCATTGAGTATTTAGAGTTGAAGACTCCACATGATATCGTAATCTCCCGCATCTTAAACATTGTCTGCGGTGATAATTTCTGGTTGATTCACACAAGGCAAGGAATTTACAAATTTACGAGAACCGGTGAATTCGTTAAACAGATAGGCCGTCAAGGACAAGGACCCGACGAATATCTCTATATTCTAGGCATAGATATAAATCCTACTCGAAAAGAGATCATCCATGCGGATACGCAACAGATCTTATATTATGATTACGATGGAAATTTTCTTCGGAAGGAGAAAATTAATGATTACTTTTTTAATATAGTCTTTGTGGATTCTGTATTATGGACTTGTAATCTTTGTATGCATATAGATAAATATATGGCTTGCGCATTGAGTTTAGCGGGTGATACCGTTACTGTCATGCCCAATCCGAATTATGGGATAGAGAGTCTCAACGAGGGATTTTCTTTTGTCTCCTCCTCTGAATTGAGAGAATTCTCGAAATATAAAGAGAATGTTTATATGAAAACCCGCTCGTCAAGAGATACCGTATATCAGTTATCGGGAACAAAATGGAGACCTTATCTCTATCTAGATATGGGTAAATACCAGATGCCCATAGAGTACGAGGCTTGGTATTCCGAGGACGCATATAACAAAAATGCGATTAATTATTGGAATATACCAAGATTGGAGGAAGACGATCGTTACTTCTTTTTCACCGCAGTCAGGCAAAAGCAGACTCAACGGGGAGAGAATGAGAATGATTACAAATTCGTGATTTACGATAAAAAAGAGAGGGAGGGTTTTGTTGTGAAAAATGAGGACGGGATGAAAATCACCGACGATATTTTAGGTGGCCCCAATTTCTGGCCTCGTTGGAGTACTAACGACCTATACATTACGACCATGGAATGGTTCGACCTAGCGCAATGGATAAAGGATAAGAAACGCACCCTATCCCCTACCTTGCAAAAACAGTTCGAAAGTTGGGGAGAGGACACAAATCAACTGATCGTGTTGTGTAGAAAAAAGAGAACAAATATTTTGGCATTTGGGCAAAGAAGATAATCCCATCATAATATTAATGGAATAATTTTTGGTAGTACGAGCAAACTGTGTCAACTAAATATTTTTCATCCGTTGTCATATCCGGCTGAGCCAAATAGACATGAACCTATCATACACGATATACCCATCCGGTTGCCTCAATATAAACTCCTTATCTATTAAGATCCTTAAAGAAGTATTCACGCTACTCACCGCCTTCAAATCATACTTTTTGATGAAGGCGGCAGCATTGACCTCCCGGACGATCCCTTCCTTGGCGATCGCTTTCAATAGCTGGATTTGATTAAATGTCAACAATTGGAAATAAGTCTGGTAGGTATATTCTTCTTCCCGTAAGATCTCCATCATGAGAGAATCAAGAAGCTCCGGAGAAAGTGTTTTTTCCGGTAAAGCGAAGAGACGGTTCAAAAGATATTGCACATACCAAGTATGCCCATCTACCCATGTGTACACCTTATCAAATATTTCTTCCGGAAGCTCCTTCCCTTCCTTCTCGAAGAAAGAATGGGCAAAGGAAAAATACACCTCCTTGCTGATCTTGTCTAAAAATAATTTTTGGGTGGATTGATAGAAGGGGCGCTTGATTGAGAAGAATATATATTCCATCAAGTGCTTTTTACTCCCCGAAAAGATAAAATGAACATTCGGCAAAAATTGAATATAAGAACGCAATAGGCCTTCCACCCCTTTCTCCGGATATTCCATGATTTGCTGGAACTCGTCAATAGCCAGATAACATTCTCTTCCAGACTGCCGCAAGTAGTCGAAAATCTCCTTCAGCGTCTCCTCCTCTTTCGAAGGGACGATATCCAAGGATACAGACGGAATGCCCGATAACTCATCCATTGTTATCACGGGACGGCAACTCTTAAAAAAAGAAAGCAAGGTCTTCAGCGTAGATTGAGAGAGACTATCCAGCTTACCTAAGATCTCCCTTCCCAACAAAGCGACAAACTCACGCAAATTTTGAGTAGAGAAAATATCTAAGTAGAAGCACTTGGCATTCTTCTCCTTTTCTTGTAGCGTATAAAAAACATTCTTGATCAAACCGGTCTTTCCCATACGGCGAGGGCTTACCAACGTGATATTTCTCCCATTATGAAGAGCGGATAAAATCACTTCTGTCTCTTTCTCCCGATCACAAAAATATTCTGGACCTTGATAACCAACTATTAAAAAAGGATTATTCATATTCAGCATCTTATTTGCATTACGCAATTCACGTAACGCAAATTACGTAATAAAAAACCAGAATAACAAGTAAACCGACTACTACTTACATATCCCGACACTCACCGACACTCACCGACACTCGCCGATTCCCGTTTTTCAGAGGCTCTATCTTTGCATTGTCATTAGTAATTAACCTTTTAAAATTCAAAATTATGGCAGTGAAATTTAAAGTAGTAAAGCGTAAGGTATTGAACGGCGCAGAGAAAGACTCAGTAAAGAACTACGCGATCGCTAAAACGTCGGGGACTTCGGACCTCAACAAATTATGTAAACTGATTTGCTCTCGCTCCACGCTTTCGTCGGCGGACGTGAAAGCGGTGCTCGATTCATTAAACTGGGCGATGGATCTGGAACTTTCCTCCGGCAACGTGGTGCAATTGGGAGAATTTGGAAACTTCCGTATGTCTATTAACTCCGAAGGAACGAATACGCCCGAGGACTTCGACGCCACCAAGATAAAGGGGGCACGTATTATCTTTTTCCCGGGCTCGGCCCTGCGGACTACCCGCAATGAGGTGAATTTCGAGCCTCTGGAGGTTACGAAAAAGAGCGCAGGTTCTGATAGCGAAAGCCCGGACGAGATATGAGAAAAATTGACCTGATCGTGATTCATTGCTCGGCAACCCGTGAGAATACGGACTATAGCCCGAAGCAACTGGAGAGTGACCACAAGGCACGGGGATTCCTCCGTGCCGGTTACAACTTCTACATCCGTAAATCGGGAGAAGTGGTGAACCTGCGCCCGCTAGAGCAAATTCCGGCTCATGCGAGAGGACACAACAAACACAGCATCGGGATTTGCTACGAGGGTGGACTGGACATCACCGGACAGCCACGGGATACCCGCACACAGGCTCAAAAGACCTCGTTGTTACGTTTGATCCGGCATCTCTTAATCTGCTTTCCCGGCTCATGGGTCTGTGGGCACCGGGATCTCTCGGAGGACTTAAACGGAGACGGGACGATCTCGCCGGATGAATGGATCAAACAATGCCCCTCATTCAATGCGATCCCCGAATACAAAGAACTCGTGTATGAGCTACGAAAAAAATAAGTAAAAAATCTATGCTCCCACTAAGGGTTTTCAAATTTGGTTGCGACTATTAGTATAGAAACAACTTAAAATGGAGAATAGCATAGATCATATTATCACAAGGATATTAAGTGGCAACAGCTCCTCGGAAGATTTTCTTTCGCTGAGCGAATGGCTGAACGCAGACGAAAAGAACAAAAAAGAATTTCGGTTGCTAAAGAGTTATTGGGATGCGGAAGTCTCGTTCAGCCATTCCTTAATGCCTAATGTGTCCCTCGATAATTTGAGAAAGAAGATCGACGATCAAAGCAGGCAAAAGAGATTGAGGCTGATCCGTTTCATCGCTACTCCCATTGCGGCGGCAATCGCCTTTCTTGTTCTGTTTTTCGCTACGACGCACTTAAATACCCGGGAAGGGAAGGTTCAGCAATTCTATACCTATATAACCGATAAAAATAAATCTCATTTTACATTGGATGATGGTACGAAGATCATTTTGAACCGGAATAGTCGCTTTACCTACTCTGACGCATACGGTACGGATCAGCGAAAGGTTAATTTGGAAGGAGAAGCCTATTTCGAGGTGGCGAAAAATCCGGAAAGACCTTTCATCGTCGATATGGGAAATGCCTCCATACGGGTATTAGGAACGACCTTTAGTGTAAAAGCCGATAAAGGGAAGGATCAGATCACAGCCGTCCTGCTGGAAGGGTCTATCCGTTTCGAAAGCCCGACACAACAAGTCTTACTCGCTCCCGACCAGCAACTTACATTCATCCGTTCAACGAACAAGATTGATATCCAATCCGTCAACGCAAAAGAAAATCTGGCATGGAAAGACGGCTTGCTAAAGTATAAATCAATAGCGCTTTGTACCTTGCTGAATGAGCTTGAGAAAAGATACGAGATCCCGATCCATATAGAAAACAAGAGATTGCTGGACCCGAATGTCACTGTATCCGGAACATTCAGCGAGGATCAATCTTTAAAGGAGATTTTACAAGTAATATCTCGCAGTTTGCCGATCAAATGGTCACAAAGAGATGGAACTTACTATATTCAATAAAATAAAAATATCAACACATCTTAAAAAAACAAGCAATGCCTATGAGATAACACGGATCATATCTTTCAAAAAAACAAAACCGGCTGCAAAAATACAGCCGGCCCCATTAAAAAGAATTAATTCCTGCTTCTGCTACTCCACGACCAAATTTTGTGGCAGACGCATATTATCAACCTTTTATCAGTACAAAAATATGGAAAATGTTTCGTATTATAGGTCTTTTAGGTCCAAAGACTTAAAAAAAATGCTCTCGGTCCTAAAAATGTCCTTTATTTTACTTTTCTTGACACTGTTCCAAGCGGTAGCGACTAATTCCTATTCACAATCTGTAACGATTTCCGTGAAGACGGATCAGGCCCCGCTAACCGATCTATTCGCTATTATAGAAAAACAAAGCGATTTCTTATTCTTCTATGTGGATTCTGACGTAAAGAACGTAAAAGTGAGCGTGAACGCAACCGATAAGTCCATAGAAAATATCTTATCGCAAGCACTACGCAACACGAGTTTGAAATATTCGATCGAAGGACGGAATATCAATGTATTTAATAAAAACATTGTCGCCCAGCAAACTAAAAAACGTATTACCGGTGTCGTTAAAGATGCGGAAGGAAACGCTATTATCGGCGCTAACGTTGTCGAGAAAGGCACGACCAACGGTACGATTACGGATCTGGACGGTAAATACATGATGGAAGTATCCTCAAACGCGACCCTTGAGTTTTCCTATATCGGTTACATGACACAGTTGCAACCGGTAGGCGGAAAAAAC
The DNA here is from genome assembly GCF_003670185.1 of Parabacteroides sp. CH2-D42-20. Classification (NCBI taxonomy): domain Bacteria; kingdom Pseudomonadati; phylum Bacteroidota; class Bacteroidia; order Bacteroidales; family Tannerellaceae; genus Parabacteroides; species Parabacteroides sp. CH2-D42-20. The sequence continues at coordinate 10,924 of NZ_RAYG01000013.1, forward strand.
GAGATCAATGTAAACCTGAAAGAGGACACTCAAAAACTGGACGAGGTAGTCGTAGTAGGTTACGGTACGCAGACAAAACGTGAGATTACCGGCTCTATCACCAATGTGACCGCTGAGGATTTCAACCAAGGTCTGACTCGTAACGCAGCGGATTTGTTACAAGGTAAGGTGGCCGGTTTAACGATCAATACGGGTTCCGGCGACGTAACGGGCAACTCGACGATTCAATTAAGAGGTATGTCAACCTTGCAAAAGGACCAAGGTCCGTTGGTTGTTATCGATAATGTACCGGGCATGGACATGTCTACGGTTAATCCGCAGGATATCGAATCTATCTCTATCTTGAAAGACGCGTCTTCAGCCGCTATCTATGGTTCCCGTTCAGCGGGTGGTGTTATCCTTATCACTACGAAGAAAGGTTACGCCAGCAAACCGACCATCGCTTATAATGGAGCGTTCGGTGTATCTACCTTGGCCAACAAGCCGAATCTGCTGACGGCGGACCAATGGCGTAGCTATACTTCCTCTACCCCGGGTAAGGATGGTAAGGATTTTGACATGGGAGCGAACACGGATTGGTTCGACGAGATCACGAGAATCGGTTTCCAACAGGATCATGCCGTGTCTTTATCAGGAGGTGGTTCACACCATAACTATAGAGGTTCCCTTTCTTATATGCAACGTGAAGGTATCGCACGCGATAACTCCATGAACCGTTACAACGCCCGTTTCCAATTCTCCCAACGTGCGCTGGAGGATCGTTTGAAAGTAAGCATCACCGGCGTGGCTACCGTTACGGATAACGCACCGACAAATACGACAAACTTCTTGCTTGCCTACAATATGATTCCCGTACGTCCGGTTAAGCTAGAGGATGGATCTTGGTTCGACACACGTGAATACGACCAAGGAAACCCGGTACGTAACCAGAAAGAGAATACACATAAGAACCGCATCAATAATTTCTATGGAACCGCTGATGTCGGTTATACGATTATCGATGGCTTAGAGGCTAAAGTTCTTTTAGCTAAAAGCCGGAACACGGAAGATGAGAGTAAATACAGTAGCATCGAGTCTCAAGCCGGCTACAACGATGGCGGTAAGGCTGAACGTTGGTCGAGATTGCGTGATAAGGATTTGATGGAATGGACCGCCAATTACTCGGCAGAGTTCAATAAGCATAAGATCAATGCCTTGATCGGTTATTCTTGGGAAGAGGAGAACTATGAGGAGACTCACGTACAGACCCGTGGTTTCGTCACTGATTTATTAGGCGCTAACAATTTGGCCGCAGGACAAAACCTGAACCCCGGAGACGCGGAGTCTGAGAAATGGCAAAGTCGCCTGATCTCTTTATACGCAAGAGCCAATTATAGCTTCAATGAGAAATATATGTTGACAGCTACCGTACGCCGGGATGGTTCTTCCAAATTTGGAACGAATAACAAATGGGGTACCTTCCCTTCCGTTTCCGTGGGTTGGAATATCACCCAAGAATCATTTATGCAAAAAGTAAACTGGCTTAACGACTTAAAGTTAAGTGTCGGTTATGGTATCACTGGTAATCAAACAGGATTGGACCCCTACAAAACCCTCGAGCTTTACGGCACAGATGGTGTATATTATGATACCGGTTCTTGGTTGCCTTCTTATAAGATCAGCCAGAACGCCAATCCGGACCTAAAATGGGAACAAACAGCGATGTTGAACATCGGACTTGATTTCTCCGTATTGGATAGCCGCCTAGGAGGTCGTATCGAATGGTATAACAAAAAGACCTCTGACATGCTTTATACCTATCCGGTACCAACCCCTCCTTATTTATATAATAAGATCATGGCAAACGTAGGTGATATGCGTAATACGGGTATCGAGCTGAGTTTGAACGCAGACGCTATCCGCACAAAGGATTTCGACTGGAACATTTCCTTGAACTTGGCTCACAATGAAAATGAGGTAACTCGTTTATCCAACGATGTATTCACGATGGATAAGATCTTATTAGGTGACGTATTCATCCGGGGTGGAAGCTCCAGTGGTACGCACGTATTGGAAGAAGGACGCCCTATCGGACAATTCTACGGTTTGGTTTGTAACGGTATTGACGAGAACGGTAGATATATCTTGGTAGATAAAGACGGCGACGGCGAGATTTCCGATCCGGCGGATTACGACTACATCGGTTCCGCACAGCCGAAATTGACTTACGGTATCACCAACTCTTTCCGTTACAAGAATTTTGACTTATCATTTTTCTTGCGTGGAACGATCGGTAATGATATATTGAACGCGACCCGCATGGCATACGCTCAATCCGGATTCCTGCCGGGAACGAATGCGCTGGACGATCCATTGACCTATACGTTAAGCGAAACTCCTAGATTCTCCAACTATTATTTAGAGAAAGGATCTTTTATGCGTCTCGACAACTTGACTTTAGGTTATAAGATCAAAGCTTTGAACGGTATCCGTGTTTATTTCACGGCACAAAACCTATTCGTTATCACGAAATATAAAGGTCTTGATCCCGAAGTCCCTATGGATTCAGGAGACGGTTTAACCCCGGGTGTAGAACCTCGTGAATTTTATCCGAAGGCACGCACATTCTCTGTTGGATTAAACTTGAATTTCTAATACATAAACAGTAACGATCATGAAAAGATTATTCAAAAATATAATATGTGCCGTACTCGCTCCGGTAGCGCTTGTCTCTTGCATGGATTTGGACGAGAACGTATACGACAAACTTCCTACCGACGAATTCGGGACAACGGAAAAGCAGATCAACGCAATCATGGCTCCGGCATATCAATCTTTGAAAAATATGCTAGCCTACGACGGTCCTTGGGGGGCGGCCGATATGACAGCCGATATCTTGATGGCACCGACACGTGTAGGTGGTGACTGGTGGGACGGTGGACAGTATATGGAACAATGTATGCATAGCTGGAAACCGAACTCTTACTCTGTAGAAAATTGCTGGGATTATTGTACGGGAGGCCTAACTACGGTTAACTCCGTATATAATATTATAGAGAAAAGCGAAGCCATGAGCGATGAGCTTAAGCTTCAATACTTGTCCGAGTTAAGAGGATTACGCGCTTTCTGGTATTATGTAATCGTAGATATCTTCGGTAACGCTCCACTAGTGACAGATTTTGAGGATACCTCCTTGCCCTCCAGCACAAGCCGTGCGGACATTTATAAATATGTGGTTAAGGAATTAACCGAGATCATCCCGAACTTGCGCTCCGATGTATCAGATGCCAGCTACGGTAAGTTTACACAAGGTGCTGCCCGCATGGTATTGGCGAAGATGTACCTCAACGCCGAGGAATGGATCGGTGAACCGAACTGGAAAGGTGTTGTGGAGCAGTGCGACGAGATCATGAAACTCGAATATATCATCGAACCGAATTGGAAAACCAATTTCGAGGTTCATAACGAGGTATCACGAGAGATCATTCTCCCGATCTGCTACAAGGCATCCGATGAGTGGGGCAACTCCATCCATCTTTGGACATTACATTATCTGGATCCCGATGTATTAGGTTTCACCGGCGGTATGTGGAACGGTATCAACGCCCAACCGGATTTTGTTCGTACATTTGATACGGAAGATCCTCGTTACGAAGGTTCGTTCTTGATCGGCCCGATGATCGACCCTAGCACGGGAGAGATTTTGAAAACGACCCTAGGACATGACTTGATCCATACGATCGACTTAAATGTAGTACCGGGAACAGAGAAAACCGATGCGGACGGTAACTTAACCCCGTGGGGCGAAGTTCACCAAGAAGACGGCGCACGTATCAATAAGTGGGTATATGAGAAAGGCATGCAAAATACCAATATGGAGAACGATATCGCTATTTTCCGTCTGGCTGATGTATACCTAATGAAAGCGGAAGCCTTGGTTCGCATGGGCGGGGATCTCGGTGAAGCTACTCGTCTGGTAAACGCTATCCGGGAAAGGGCTTATGGTAATTCCGATCATAATTACACGAGCGTGACATTAGATGATATTTATAACGAGCGTGGTTATGAGTTGGCATTCGAATTTGTCCGCCGCCAAGATATGATCCGCTTCGGGACTTATCTGAAACCGAGATATATGAAGCCGAAACAGACTCCGGAATATCGTAAGATCTTCCCGATCCCGTTCAAGGCTTGGCAGAAGAATAATAATTTGGTTCAGAACCCGGGATATCCGGCATTCTAATCATATCAGTCTGTTTTTAATCTCAATTCTTTAGACCCCAATTCAATTATTAATCATAATATGAACAAATTTATGAAAGAGGTAAATAAACAATCCAGTCCGACTGGAATCTCTAGAAGGGAATTCCTTGGGATGGCAGCCACAGGCGCTGCCGCCCTTACGATCCTGCCCAGCTTTACCGTAGCGGGATTAGGACATGTAGCTCCCAGCGATAAGCTTTATATCGCAAAAATAGGCTGCGGCGGTATGGGAGCCGCCGATTTGGGTAGCTTAATGAATACGCCGCATAAGAACGCGGCGATCACCTGTCTGTGCGACGTGGATGACCGTCAATCTGTCGACGCTCGCAAGACCTATCCAAAAGCTAAGTATTTTAACGACTTCCGTGAGATGTACGAGAAGGAAGGTAAGAACTTCGATGCCGTATGTATCTCCACCCCGGATCATAACCATGCGATCCAAGCTTTCGGCGCTATGCGGATGGGTAAGCACGTATATCTGCAAAAACCGATCGCGCACGATATTTACGAGGCACGTATCCTTACCGAGGCTGCCAAGAAATATAAGGTCGTGACCCAGATGGGTGACCAAGGTAACTCTTGCGACGGTATGCGTACCCTTCGTGAATGGCTCGAGGCAGATCTGTTGGGTGACATCCAGAAAGTATATTGCTGGACCAACCGCCCCGTATGGCCGCAAGGTATTCCTTGGTCGAACCAGAAACCGCCTGTTCCTAAAGGCTTGAATTGGGATTTATGGTTAGGAACAGCGGAGTATGTAGACTATGTGGATAATTTGGTTCCGTTCAACTGGCGTGGTTGGTGGCGTTTCGGTACAGGCGCTCTTGGAGATATGGGTTGCCACATCATCGGCCCTCCATTCAAATTGCTTCAATTAGGTTATCCGACCGAGGTTTCTTGCAGCACGACCAATGTTTACTCCGGTATCTTCGAAGAAGCCTATTATCCTGAAAGTTGCCCGGTAGCCAGCTCGATCCGTTATAAATTCAAGAAGAAAGACGGAAGCGACTTGAGTCTGTATTGGATGGACGGCGGTATCATGCCGGAACGTTTCGAGGAGATCGACCCAGATGCCGATATGACCTGCACGATGGGAGACTTGGATATGATGGACGTGGAAGGCGCAACCGTATTCGTAGGTACGAAAGGTATGGCTTCTTGTGGCTGGGGTGGTTCCGATCCAAGATTCTGGCCGAAGGGGGTAAAAGCGAACAAGAAACCTTTATTCGACAAAGACGTGAACATTCCTCATAAATATAAACGTATCGAAGGGGGCACGAATGGCCACTATTGGGCATGGGTCGACTCTTGTATCGCAGGGTACGACAAGGCGGACGTAGAATCTCCGTTCGAAGGATACGCCGGTCCGTTGACGGAGACCGTATTGATGGGTAACTTGATCTTACGGAGCCATAATATCCGGGAACAAGTGAAACATAACGACTCGATCTACGGAGAGCGTGAAGGCTTCATCTATCCGGGAAGAAACAAGACTTTCCTATGGGATGGAGCGAATATGCGTATCACCAATTTCGAGCAGGCGAACCAATTCATCAAGCGGAAATACCGCAATGGATGGGAAGACCTGAAGTTATAAAAGCTAACAGGAATCTAACGGGAACCTAACAGGAACCTAACAAATTCCTAATAATTATCTAACAAGTTTCTAACAAACAACAAACATTCATAATAGCGATGAAAAAGATTTATAGCAGTATTATGGCCGTAGCCTTATTCGCATCGGCCTTGTCATGTACCTCCGGCGGTAATACCAACGATGCCGGAACGCAAACCGCCCAAACCCAAGCCCTCGATAGCGACGGTATCCCTACGGGAGGCGAGTGGATCACCATGTTCGACGGCAAGACCTTGAACGGATGGCGCGGCTATTGCCGTCAGGATGTACCCCAAGGTTGGGTGGTTGAAGACGGATCGATCACCTATAAAGGTAGCGACAATAAGGCAGACACGGGCTTCGGCGACTTGATCTACGACAAGAAGTTCAAAAATTTCGTTTTCGAGATCGAATGGAAGATCGACAAGGCCGGTAATAGCGGTATCTTCTATACAGCGCAAGAAATTGAGGGTACACCTATTTATTACTCCAGCCCAGAATATCAGTTACTCGACAACGAGAATATGCCGGACGCATGGGAAGGTTGCGACGGTAACCGTCAGGCCGGTGCCGTATATGACATGATTATGCCGGATCCACAACCCGTAAAACCGTACGGAAACTGGAACAAGACGAGAATCGTTGTCTATAACCAACGCGTGATCCATTACATGAACGACGTGAAAGTGCTGGAATTCCAGTTCGGTACACCGGTATGGCGCGCGTTAGTGGATCATAGTAAGTTCAGCAAGTTCAGCACGAGTCCGGAGAAATGCCCGGAAGCTTACGACTTGATGCTACAATGCGGAAAACAACCGGGTTACATCGGTATGCAAGACCACGGTTATGGTGTTTGCTTCCGCAATATCCGAATCAAAGAGCTCTAAAATCGTATGAGAATAGAGATTTGTCAATCTTATGAGGCATTAAGCCTTAAGGCAAAAGAGATTGTTACCTCAGAGTTAGGGCAGCACAAGGCACTTACGCTTTGTGCCGCCACTGGGGGCTCTCCTACCCGGATGTATGAGTTGCTGGTAGAGGAAGCCGGTCGCCAACCGGAATTATTCTCCCAATTCACGGTACTAAAGCTTGATGAATGGGGAGGAATCCCGATGGACCACCCGGGTACGTGCGAGTCGTATCTACGGAACTATTTCGTAGGTCCGCTTCAAATCCCGGAAGACCGGTATATAGCGTTCCAAAGCGATCCGGAGAACCCTGAGGCGGAATGTGAGCGGATCCAACAGATACTGGATCAAAAAGGCCCTATCGACATTTGTATATTAGGAATAGGGATGAACGGCCATATCGCCTTGAACGAGCCGGCTCCTTCCTTACATACGAATTGCCATGTGGCTCATCTGTCCCAGAAATCATTGCAACATCCCATGATCGCCGGGGATACGGAGAAACCGGGATACGGACTGACATTGGGCATGGCGAATATCTTTCAGTCACGCCTGATTATCCTTCTTATCAACGGGATAAAGAAAAGGGAGATTACTCAAGCTTTCCTTGAACAGAAGATCTCGACGGAGTTGCCGGCCTCCTTATTGTGGCTGCACCCGAACGTGATTTGCCTGATCGACAGGGAAGCGGCGCATAGTTCTAATTAAGCTTTTACAATTATCATGAAATACGCTATCGCATTAGACATTGGAGGAACAAGCATAAAATATACTCTTGTGAACCAGAATGGCGACATTCTTTACGAATCGTCGGAAACCACACAATCAAAAGAGAATCCACGCCCATTATCCGATACCATAAAAAGTATCGTACGGAAAATGACAGACTACGCCCGTTCCCGGGATTGGGGGATTTACGGAATTGGCATAGGTGTACCTTCCGTAGTAGATAATGGGGTGGTTCTCTTTGCCAATAATCTTCCTGAACTAGATAACCAACAATTGGATCTTGCGTTAGCGGAATTTAATCTACCGGTATTCATCGACAACGACGCAAACCTTATGGGGTTGGGCGAGGTGATATATGGGGCGGCTAAAGGTCTCTCCGATATCGTTTTCTTGACGGTGGGTACCGGCATAGGGGGTGCCTTGTTCTTGAACGGCCGGCTTTATGGCGGCTACCGGAATCGGGGCACCGAACTTGGGCACTTAATTATTCATGGTCTGAATGGGAATCAATGTACTTGCGGAGCGTCCGGTTGCCTAGAGGCACACGCTTCCGTAAGTGCGTTGATCGCCTTATACCGGCAATTATTGGAGAAGAACGGACGGGAGATACCTTCCCGTATCGATGGAAAATATATAGTAGAGCGCTATAAAGCTCAGGAGAAAGAGGCCGTACTCGCTATGGAGGATCATTTCCGGAATCTGTCCCTAGGCGTAGCGAGCCTTATCAACATTTTCGCTCCGCAAAAGGTGATTATCGGCGGAGGCATTTCGGAATCCGGAGATTTCTACATTGACAATATACGGGAGCAGGTCGGGAAATACGTGATGAAGGAAACCTCGTACTTCACGACTATCGAGCTTGCCCGATTAGGAAATAAGGCCGGATGCCTCGGGGCGGCGGCATTGGTGTTTAATCATTGAATCTATCTATCATGAATAAGAATAATTGGATCGTACTCCTCATCTTGTGTATTTGGTTTGTCATTTCTTTTGTTACCAATATATTAGGCCCTATGCTACCGATGATTATCGATAGTTTTGGGCTGAGCCTGACATTGGCCGCATTCTTACCGTTCTCATTTTTCTTGGCATATGGCATCATGTCGATCCCGGCAGGAATGATCATCGAGCGTTTCGGGGGAAAGATTTCCTTATTGATCGCTTTCAGTCTGGCATTTTTGGGTGCGGGGCTTTTCGTCATGTTCCCGACCTACCCTATCGTATTAACTTCCCTTTTCGCTATCGGTCTGGGCATGGCGATGCTACAGGTGATCATATTGCCTTTGATGCGTGAGGCGGGTGGAGAGAAAAAATATGCCTTTAATCAGGTATTGGCCCAGATCGTATTCGGGGCCGCTTCTTTCATGAGCCCGTTCGTCTTGGCCGGACTTATGCGGAAATTAACCGGTGAGGATTCGGCAAACGACTTCTTCATCCGTTTCCTCAAAGGGATAACGCCGGAGAGCTTACCTTGGAGCTCGCTCTATTTTATCTTTACGATTGTTTTTGTCATCATGTTAGTGGTTATCTCTTATGTCAAATTCCCGAAAGTAGAATTAAAGGAAGATGAGAAGGCGGGAACGGTACAGAATTATAAGGAATTGCTCAGGCAAAAACAAGTTATATTCTATTTCTTAGGGATTATCGCTTATGTGGGAACCGAGCAAGGATTGGCGAATTGGATGAGCCTTTTCTTGAATATGTATCATGGGGTCAGCCCGGAAGGAGCCGGGGCTACCACGGTTGCTTGGTTCTGGGGATTGATGTCCATCGGCTGCTTGTTGGGATTGGTGATCGTTAAGTTAATCGACTCAAAGCTGATGTTACGTATCTTCTCGATGATAGCGATCCTTAATTTAGCGATAGCGCTCTTCGGTCCTACGCAAGTAGCGATTATCGCTTTCGCTTGTTGCGGCTTCTCGATCTCGATCATGTTTTCGGTGATATTCGCCTTAGCCCTTAACTCCGTGGATAAGCATCATGGGGCTTTTTCCGGTATCCTGTGTACGGGTATTTTCGGTGGGGCATTGATTCCGTTTATCATTGGGGGACTTGGAGATCTGATCGGGTTGCGCTATTCCATGTTTTTCCTATTTATCACGCTGGGCTATATCTTGAGTATTTCCTATTGGGCAAAACCATTGGTCAAGAATGAGACCGTCAGCCTTAAAGAATTGTTGAAGCAGTTAAACCGTACAAAATAAATATGTATATCTTTGGCCTATAAAATTATCATCCATGAAAAAAGAATCAATCTACCTCATTCTGGCATTTTTTATACTTTGCGCTCACTCTTTATACGCAAATAAAAGCGTACGGTTGTCTTCTCCAAACGGAAAGATCAAGTTCTCCTTGGTTTTGGATAAGAATAGCCCGGTATACAGCGTAGCGTTTAATAAACAAACCCTGATCCAAGACTCTCCGCTAACGTTGACTTTCGATAATGGGGCGTTCGGGGAAAATGTAAAGATCAACAAACCCGTGTTCAGCACGAAGGAAGAGACCTACGAATTGATCGTCGGTAAGGCGAAACATATACATAGCCTTTCCAAAGAGGTAATCATCCCGCTAGAGGAAACCGTTCAACCTTTCCGCAAGATTAATCTGGTCGTAAGGGCTTTCGATGACGGTATCGCCTTCCGCTATGAGTTTCCGAAGCAAAAAGGATGGGATTCGTATATCATGTATGACGAGGGAACCACCTTCAACCTACAAAGTAACCCGAACGTAACCACTTTATTCCTCCCCAACTACCAAAGTTCCCACGAAGGTAAATATACGGTCACGGATTATGCCGACATGGATAATAAACGATTGATGGATATGCCCGCCCTGTTCTCTTTCCCGAACCATGTTTATATGGCGATTACCGAGGCGGCGGTTCGTAATTACGCCGGTATGTACCTATGGAAAGAAAACGGGGCTCTTCTCGGGAAACTATCACCTAAACTGGGACAAGAACGTATCAAGGTAGAGGCATCCCTACCCCATCAATCTCCTTGGCGGGTCTTGATGATCAGCGATCAAATCGGTTCCTTGATAGCGTCCAATATCCTTACGAATCTCAATGAGCCTTGTAAGATAGAGGATACGTCTTGGATTAAGCCGGGTAAGACTACTTTTACGTGGTGGAACGGGAATGTCGTTCCAGATACGACTTTCCTTGGCGGAAACAATTTCCCCACGAATAAATATTACATTGATTTCGTAGCCCGTAACGGATTGGATTATCACTCGATCTACGGGAACGCCGAGCAAGCTTGGTATGACGAGGATGGAGCCGGATTCGGTTCTCCGGGTCCGAAAGCGGACATCTTGAAAGTCGTTCCGAGCCTCAATATGCAGGAGATTTGCGATTACGCCAAGAGCCAAGGCGTACGTATCCATTTATGGACCAACTGGAAACCTCTGTACGCGAAGATAGACGAGGCTTTCGCCCAATTCGAGAAATGGGGAATCGCCGGTATGATGATCGATTTCATGGATCGAGATGATCAAGAGATGATCCGTATCCAAGAAGAGTTCTTGGCGAAGGCGGCCAAGCATCATCTATTCGTGCAATTCCACGGAGCTTGCAAGCCGTCTGGATTGAACCGTACCTATCCCAACGAGTTCACCCGCGAGGGTACGCTTAATTACGAGCATTGCAAATGGGACAAGGATACCGATGCGGATCATGACATCCATATGCCTTTTACCCGTTTATTAGCGGGAGCGACAGATTATCATTTAGGTGGTTTCCGCTCTTTGCCAAGGGATAAGTTCAAGAACCAAGAACGTAACCCTTATGTAATGAGTACCCGTTGCCATATGTTAGCGATGTACGTGGTATTAGAGAGCTATCTCGGCATGATTTGCGATACGCCGGAGGCTTACGAGGGACAACCGGGATTCGAGTTCCTGAAAGCCGTGCCTACGACTTGGGACCAAACAGTCGTTCCGAACGCTTCCGTCAATGAATACGTAACGATCGCCCGCAAAAAGGGAGAGGATTGGTTTGTCGGTACGATCAATAACAGCCAAGCACGCAGTATCGATGTAGACCTCAAGTTCTTGGATAAGGACAAGAAATATAAGATAACGATCTATAAAGATGCTGAAGATACGAATATAGACTCGAACAAACTCGTAAAAGAGGTTAAGGAGATCACCTACAGGGATAAAATCACCCTTCCGCTGGCCTCCGACGGAGGATCGGTCTTTCATATTCAACCCATCTGACACAATCCACCCACTGCAACCCGGGTTGCAGTGGTACTGCAAGGCTGATGCAGTAATACTGCAACGCCCATACAGTAACGCTGCAACGCCCGTGCAGTAACAAGACACAAAGCTTTCGGATAAAAGCAAGTATTGGAGGAACCGGAACAATTGATTACTTTTGTCCTCAAAAGTATATAAATGAGTTACAATTGGAATACACGGACGGAACTTTTGTTCGGAGCCGAGCGTATGGAGCGCTTATCCCGTAGCCATGTATTGGTAGTTGGGTTAGGAGGTGTGGGAGCTTATGCCGCCGAGCAGATTTGCCGGGCCGGAGTAGGAAAGATGACAATCATAGACGCCGATACGGTAAACGAGAGTAATATCAACCGCCAATTGCCCGCCCTTCATTCCACCCTAGGGATGCCGAAAGCCGAGGTCGTAGCCAAGCGTTTGCTCGATATCAATCCCCAGTTGCAACTAACCGTCCTGAATGAATTCCTGCGAGACGAGCGGACGGAGGAGGTACTCCTATCGGCCCCTCTCGATTTCGTGGTAGATGCCATCGATTCCCTAAGTCCCAAGGTATACCTGATGTACCAAGCATATATCCATAAGATCCCCATCGTGTCCTCCATGGGGGCGGGCGCTAAGGTAGACCCGTCCTTGGTACGGATTGCGGATATCTCCAAGACAATCAATTGCGCCCTTGCGAAAGCGGTGCGGAAACGGTTGCGTCCTCTAGGCGTAAGCAAGGGAATTCCCGTCGTATTTTCCACCGAGTTCGCTGATCCGGACGCCGTGATCGAAATTGAAAACGAAACATGTAAACGTACGACCACGGGAACGGTCTCTTATATGCCGGCAACGTTCGGTTGTTTCCTTGCCTCGCACGTTCTAAGAAACTTGATATGATACAAACCGAAGGAATAACGAAAAGTTTCGGAGCCTTACAAGTATTGAAAGGCATCGACCTCACGATAAACAAGGGCGAGGTTGTCGCTATCGTAGGCCCTAGCGGGGCGGGTAAGACAACCTTGTTGCAAATCATCGGCACGCTCGACGCACCGGATAGCGGGCGGCTGGTTATCAATGGCACGGAGACAAGACGATTGGGCGATAAGGAATTGGCGGCTTTCCGCAACCGGAATATCGGCTTCGTCTTCCAGTTCCATCAATTATTGCCGGAGTTCACGGCCTTGGAGAACGTGATGATCCCGGCACTGATCGCCAAGGAGAAATCGGCCGTGGCCGAGAAGCGAGCGAAAGAGATGCTGGACTTCCTGAAACTCTCCGATCGCATGGCACACAAGCCTGCCGAGCTATCCGGCGGAGAGAAGCAACGGGTAGCGGTAGCCCGTGCGCTTATCAACAATCCGGCGGTTATCCTAGCCGACGAACCTTCCGGAAGTCTCGATACCAAGAACAAGGAAGAATTGCACGCCCTCTTTTTCGAGTTAAGAGACCAGATGAACCAGACGTTCGTCATCGTGACGCATGACGAACAACTGGCTACAAACACGGATCGGGTGATCCATATCAAGGATGGAGTGGTAGAAACGAACTAACAACAAGGGGGTGCGGTTCACTTAGAACTGCACCCCCTTGTCTATTATAACGGGTTTATTTATAATACCCGTAGTTTCACCGTCTTTTGGTCGTGGGCGATCTCCGCACGAATGATGTAGATGCCTGCCGGGAGAGCGAACGTATAAGTCGGGCGAGCGGGATATAAGGTACGTACCAAACGACCCATCGGCGTAAACACCTGTATCCGCTTCAACGCCTCGCTAGCGCTGACCACTACCTTACCCGATGCGGCGGAATAAACAGAAATAGATTCCGCATCGCCTACCCCCTCATTACCAGTAGGCGAGCCCGCACTTAGGAAGTAACGTCCATGGCTGCTGCCGTCCAGACGCAGGGTGTAGGTATCGCCCGACAGCTCCGTACTTTTACGGGTCACGGCATCGTACAGGTAAAGCGTCTCCGCCCAATCGCCGATACCCTCTATCGTCAGTGTAACCTCGCCCTTACCCTCGCCGGCATATACGCCAAGAGGTATCTGGTCGACCCGTCGTGCCACGTTCACGCCCACGGCACGAGTCCCGGCGATGGTGTACACCTGCGGGATCTCCTCCAGTTCCGTATCCAGCAAGATTACGGCATCCTTATCTGCCTCATAGTTGTTCGTGGCATCATCCTGCCGCGTCAGCAAGGCCGTGCTACGATATGCATCCCGCTCCGCTGTCAGCCTCAAGACCGGATTTTTGGCCGTAGCGGTACGCAAGGAAGAAGAGACCTTCTCCGGCTCTCCTTGCATCATGGAGGGATCGAAACGAACGACCTTCAGATCGGCACCGGTTACCGTACCTTCCGCTTTCGTTTGAGCCGCATCTTTCAGCTCTACAAAGAAGGCCTGCATGGGGGCGATAACGGCTCCGGAAGCAGCATCAGTATCTTCATTTTCCCATGCCACATCAGGCGTACCGACAACAAGACCCTCCTTCACATCCAATGTCCAATATTTTTGCTCTAAGATAGCCTCATTCTCTTTCAAGAAACGAACGATATCCAACGGATACATATAAGGATTACCCAACAGGAAGTGCTTGCCGTCACCATCAGCAATAACACGGACGGTTCCATTATCCGTATTCCACCAATCTTCCGTTCCATTCACATCTGTCAATACCACCTTGATCGACTTGTTATCTGCCAGTTTACCAGCATTGATCCGATTTGCTAAAGTCGGGGCTTTGGTCATGGCGGCTCTCAATGTAGCGCTTTTCGTATCCGGTTTCCACGGTTCATATTTGTAGGAGTCATCCGCTTTCGGCAGGCGTACCAATACTTTCTCACCTAAGCCGGTCGCATTCTTCTTTTCTGCGCTGGCATAGAATCCCTTTCCTAAAGCGTAGGGCACATTCACATCGTTATATTCACGGCTCCAGTTGGATTGGACTACCTCGTAATGAGTTGTATCCAAACCATTCTCCGGAAAAGAAGCTATTTGATCTGCTTCGCTCTTCGGCACGTACATCGTGATCGCCTTGTCCCAAGCTTTCTGGTAGAAGGCTGGGGCTTGGCGGTCGTTGTCAGCCGTGCTGTAGGTGATATCGGCGAAAGCATAGGTGTTCTGACGGCCCGTGTTCTTCACGGTGTACATATCGCCGGCGAATACGCTTTGCAGGGGCGATGCCATCCAATATTTCGCGTCAGGTGTCATCTCGAATTCCACACGGGCAGTGTCGTACGTCAGGAATTGCTGACGGCGTAACTGCGCCTCGGGTTTGAAATAGATAGCCTTTACCTTATTTATATAGTACGGAGCTACGATAAGTCCTTTATCATTCTTATTTACCGCCATATCGTATTGGATATATTGGGTAGCCTTTGTTTTAGATGTCGTATCAATTCCTTGCAGTAAATTCTTATCCTCTTTCAAGTCTTCCAATTCCAGTGTCTGCCCTCCCGGGATCGTGATACGGGTGAAATGAAGCGGGGCGAAGGCGGCAGTCACAAGATCATTACCGTTGGCATCCTTTTTGCTTTCTCCCGTTTGATCTATATACAAATCCCCTTCCGTGGATTGCTGCCAGTTCGCATCATTATACCATGCCTCAGCATCCTCACCGATGTTCTTACCCGTCCAAGTCAAGTATTCCGGTACGATCTTGATAAGTAAGGTCGCATATCCCTCGCAAGAGCCTTCTACGAAAGTTCCATCCTTATATTCACCGAATGGAATATAAAGTGAATAGATTTGGCCTTCGGCGAATTTTTCATAGGCATCCTCCTTAAAGGTCATCGAGAATAACCCGCCGCCATTATCTGTTTCAGTTTCAGCTTTCGCAGACAAAGCCGTCAAATCACCTACCTCTATATAAGTCTGCCCTTGCCGCAAGAATATAGTCGTAGCGTTACCGTTAGGCTTACCCAATTGGTTAGATTCTTCCATACCCATTGTCAAGCCTTCTCCTTGAATAGGAATATCGTTTATGCTTCCTTCTATGATATTCGGCAAGCCGATACGCAGGGGCACATTGGGATAATGAGCCATTTCTTCCGGGTATTCCACATCCGGAAAACCGACTAACAGTGTCGGGGCGGGAGCGGCTTCCAATGTTTTTTCCTGAGGTCTTTCGCAAAAGAGCCATTTGCGTCGATCACTCTCAGTAATACTCTCTGGCAGATAAGGAATCGCTACCACTTTTTTTACCCAACGGAATTCCGCATATCCAAACTTCCCGCCAATCACTAATTTTGGCTCTGTGTCCACATCACCTAAGAGCAGTGTCTTCAATTCCTCAATTAAATCAGGCTTATCTTTATATTTGTCTTTACAATACTCAATCAAAGCTTCTGCCTGGAAAGACAAGGCATTCTTTTCATCAGGAAGTTGATTTCTATAAGACCTCAATATATCTTCTAATGATACCCCATGCCTCTCATGGAACGCCGCAAATTCCAGCGAGTCGCCCAAGAACCAATCGAACGTATATGAATAATTCTTGAAAGCTTCTATCTCTTCAAACTTATTCAGTTCCCCTGTCAGATTTTGGTCATCATCCACCTCTTCAACCCATACGGTCGCTTCCTCGATCTGACTGATCCGTCCCTCGCAAGCGATCATGCCCTCCGGCAAATCACTTTTGGTATTCGCTACGACCGTGAAGGAAGGGAGTACGGTGAAAGGGGTAGTCAGCAAGCAAGGATCTTGGAAACTACTTCCCGCATAGGCATTCGGGAAATCCACGACTTTATCGCTAGTAACTGTCGCGGCCGCACTAAAGATTACCACATCATACTTACCGGAGGCAGGCTCTACCTTCGTCCCGCTTCCGTAAGGTCTCTCACCTTTATATCTCAACTCAGTCTTGTCCACATCAATGGCACTCAAATGGATGGTATTGCTATTTCCTTCATCCCACCAAGGCACACGAGGACGAGAAATACCCATCACGGAACATACGGCTCGTATCAGTTCTTCATATTTATTGTCATATCCATCCATTATTTGATCTATCTGACTCTCCATGTCTTTCGGATCAGGAATCTTATAGTTCCACTCTGATCCTGATTTGTCACAAAGATCTCCCAAATTTTGTTTCAAATATGCGATATACTCTTCTTTCGGGAACGGATCCCCATTTGTTTTTTGGGCATGCGCATCTATGTCTTCATCCCAAACTCCTTGCTCAGCTACATCATATAAGAAATCATTGATCATACGCAGGTTTACGACAATTTGTCGTCGCATCGCAGTTTCATAATTTGTCAGATCCTCAAATCCTTGATGCTTTAACCCATCTTTAGTCGGAACGATAATACGATACACCTTGCTTCGGTTGTTATAGTTCTCATTCTTATAGTCCTTCAAATCCGTATTCAATGTAATCCAATCTTCAGGCTTCGTTATATCCCCATTTTCCTTTTTATCGGTAGCTCCAATATAAACGTTTCCGATCGTTTCATTAAGATTATCATTTCTTTTCGTTGGATCTCCACCCATCAAACCATAGCGGTATTTCCATATATGCTTTGAATCTTCCGTTATTCCATCCCCCATATTCAGATCGGACAATACATCCGGATTAATGCTCCAACCCATATTCTTGAGTAGAAGTTCGTAATCCGTGGCAACGGTTAGACTGGCAGAGGAACACACGTCCACTCGCTTTACGTCAATTTTCGGTATGGAGCGATAAATACGCAGACCATCGATGGCGTAGTCCGCACCATATGAATGGATGGCGTTATTTTGCACCTCCAAATAATATTCATCAAAGTCATTAGATCTTTCAGAGAATGAAAATGAATACATTAATTGCTGCCATTTACCAATGTATTCATTAGTTTCATACCCTTGATATGCTTCGCGCATTGTATAATTTGTCAAAGCATCTCCAGAAGTAAACCGATGAAGAATCACATCGGCTCCATTTTTCCTACCTATAAAATTTATATTAATATTAGGAGGAATAGGTTTGCCGGCTTTCGAACCTGTAGAAGTTTCATTCGCTCTTGTAGTCATATCATTTACCCAAAAATTCACCAAAATACCCGTATGACTACAAACTATTCCGTCTAATTTAATCTTCACCAAACGTCCCGGCAGATTCGCAGCATCTACATAATAGAAAAATCCCAATTTTTGGTGATTTGTATTATAATATGTTCGGTCATATATTGTCCTTTGCGCAACAGAACTTCTTTTAGATCTATCATTATTAGGAGCATTCTCTCTTAAAGTCGGAAACCAGTAATACTGCAAATTCGTAGTTTTCTTTGAGCTAAAATTTCCATATGAAACAATAGTTGTAGCCTTCTCTGCTCTTGTTTCAGAAACCTCTAATAAATTGGCAGTACGATATAATCCATATTGATTTTGCAATGGAGTCAAACGTCCACGTGTACGATGATAATCCAATGGCGCATAGCCCGTAACATCTGGCTCCAACCACATTCCCTTATCAGTATCTGCCATAGGAAATTGAGGTTTAACCATATTTAAAGTATAATTATTCTTTAATTGTTCAAGTGTAATTGAATCTCCCCGGTCAAAATTTATATAACCAATCATTTCATAAATATCTGGATGTTCATCCGGTTTCCGCTTTGGATCTGTTATTGTATTCAAATTATCCTCTAATACAAATCCTGCGCCGCTGATCGGTATCAACGTGTATTTATAAAGTAAAGGACTTCTCTTTCCTCCTGTTTCATCAACAGCCCAAACCTCCAATATAGATTGTTCTGTAATATTTAAAGAATCAACTATTTGCTCTAATGGTTTTAATTTACCAGTCTTAGTACTATTACCACAAACATATTTGTACGCATAGGTCTTTCCTTTTATTATATTTTCACCCTCATACCACGCATAATTATTTGCGATCGAACCTAGTTGTACATTAAAAATTTCATTACTCTGCGACGTAAATATATCCTCTTTTATAAATGCATTGGATTGATCCGCACCAGAACTTCTTATTTGTCCAGCAATAACACTTGCTGGACGAATAACAAACTTATAACGTATAGAGAGTGTCGGTTCTATAATTTCATTTGTTCCAGATCCCACAAGGTCTGTATTCAGACTCACATCACAAACCACTACGTCATTTTCTACAGTATTGACCTTATATTTGACAGTAGAAGCTCCCGTGGCACTAGCAGACTTCCGCAATTCCTCATTGCTTCCACTTGGATTATAAAAAAAATCATATGCAAAAAGAGATTTGCCATCACTGGTTGATTTCAATGTCTTTTGATAAGTAGCAGCACTAAGAACCGTACCTCCTAATACTGGTGGATGATCCTCGTCAAAAGTAATATCTGTCCCTGCGATCTTGCCCTCTATAGACAGCATGTTTTTATTCCCATCCTCTCGATACCAACGCACATACCATCTATAATATGGATCCGATACACCATCATTATTCCTCAACTCAGGAATAAACAACTCCCTCTCTTCCCCATCTGCCACATACACCGTATCCACACGTTCGGTAATACCGGTTTGGGGTGAACCATTCTTATAATTGATCGTGTACGTCTGCCCCCACGCCGGCACAGCCACACCAGCGGAAAAAATTAACAAGCAAGTTAATAACAAGGATTTATATCGTAGGTTGATTGATGGTTTCATCCGTCAGGTCCTCCTTTTTTAGTTTATTGTTGTTATATTATGGTTGTTATTTGTAGTTTCTGATCTTGATGGTGTAAGGGATTTGCATTTCTTGCTTCTCCCCATCCACGTTATAGTTTACCACAAGCGTGAGGATGATCGTAGCCTCCGCCTTTCCGCCTAGCTCTTGGGTGCGGATCGTGAAGGAACCTTTCTTTCCTTCCTTGATCGAAGCCTCGGGAAGGTAGAAACGCTGTTTCTCGTCATAATCCTCTCCGTTTACGGCCGTAATGAGACGTTTCTCGTCGCTTTTTACTTGGATCGAACTAATTTTCGCTGTTTCCGTAACCGTTCCATCCTGCGGGAGACCTTTGATCGTGAAATCTCCTGTCACGCCTTCTATGCTAGATATCTCGAAACGGATCGACAAGTCGCCGGCGGCTTGCAGGGTATGCTCAACAGGCGTCAGTATTTGCACGCCCGTCTTCTCACCATAGACCAAGGCGGTCGGGTAGACCCCGATGGGGAGGCGTTGCTCGGCTACTTCCAATTTCGTTGCGATGTTGGTTATCAAGACGGGGATGACCAGCAGGTCGTTGCGGCGCACAAAGTCGAAACCCGTGAGATGCTCCGTGCGAGGGCGGCCTTCGATCTCTACACCGAGGTGGATACCACCGCCGTTCTCTCCGACGGCCGCATTGGTCTCAGGAATGTAGCGAATATAAGCTCGTTTACTACCGTTCTCGCCGTCCACAGGTTTGGCTTGTATTTCTTTTTCATTATCACCGGGTTTGACAGATTCCGTATAAAGATCTTCTAGACTTACTACAGGAGGATTCGCATCTTTCGGAAAAGATGGAGCCAAAGGCTCTTCCAAGTCCTTGTTATCCTTAAACTCCAAATAATTCTCATTTCCCCAAGGCAAGAGCCAGATCGGCAGGCTTCCCTTGCGGAGGTTCATGATGTCTAATTGGTTTACGGTTATGGATTTATTTAAGTTATTGGTTATCTCCACTTGCACCTTGCCGATCATGCGGATCAAGGGAATCTCTAATTTGTTCTCTGCCGGAGCGGACAATACCGTATACTTTTGGGCGTAGCTGCTCATAGGAATACGCTTTCGAGACGCTTCCTCGCCTCCGAATTTACCCTTTTTCTCCTCATTCCTTATATCAATACTCGTGCCCGAGTCCAATATCTTCACCTCCGACAGTTCCGCCAAGGAATGGGCTTCGGTAATTTTTTGATACAACGATGTACCGTCTTCCAACGATTGTAAATTGGCGAACGCATAAAAATGGTATGTGCCAAGGGGTAGTTTCATCTCCACCGTAGTACGAGAATCCTCATTACTGATATCCGGAGTCCATGTTCCATCTTTGCCGGATATATATCCGGCCAAATCCGCATTCTCATCATAGGCCACCACCAGCCAGTTCGTGATGTCTCGCTCGTATTCTTCATCTTTTGCCCAGAAATCCGTCTCAGTAGTTTCATCCGCCTTCGTCATCATCCCTCCGGCCTTCGTCTGCGGCGGGCGTACCGAACGGGATGTCCGCAAAGTGATCGTCACGACACAATGATTCGGGTCGTCATCCGGGAGATCGCCCCCCCGGTCTTCACCACAAGCCATAAAAAGCCAACAGAGGCAAAGACCGGCGGCGACCGCCGTCAATCGGTTATATATGGTATAGCGTCTCATCATTAGCGATATTTAATAAATCTCTGTTTACAATATGCCATCGTTGATACGAATCACCCAATCCTTCACCTGTATCTTGAAGCAGGCGTACCCCACGATCGTAGGGTCTTCCGGATCGGGACCATCGGGATTATCCGGGTTATCCGGATTGTCAGGATTATCAGGTCCCGGAGGATCCGGAGGCGTAGGCTTATCCGGACAATCGGGGCATACCTTCGGCGTAAGGAAGAAGATGATAGAATACTCGTCCTGCCGGTCCAGATACTCCTGCGGGGAGATACGGTGCCCCTCCATCTTGGTGAGAAGGAGGTAATCGTTGAGGTTCACGTTCAACACATCCTTCTCCCATCCGTGGTGACGGATGATGAGGCGGTAGTTGCGGCCCGCCATCAGGCGCATGGTGTTCATCTCGGCCACGGCCACGTATTGCCCGCCTACGGTAGCGCCGGGGGTCGGGTCGGCTCCCAACTCCACGTTCTCCGTATAATAAGGCAGGTAGTGGATGGTGGGATCTTGCAGCAGGGAATTGTCGTAATCCATATACCCGTTGTCAGCCACGATCCGGAAGGAGAAGTTATTCACATCCATGTCCTCACCCATCACGTTTTGCAGCACGACACGCAGCTTGTTGGTATTCTTGGCGAGTGAGATGGTGTCGGCCTCGGGCATGTCGCGCGTCACGGTGAAGGTATCGAGGCTATGCCAAAGCGGGCGCAGTTCGTTGGGTTGTGTCGTATCGTCCTCACGCAAGGTACGTACCTTGACGTCTTGCGCCCTCTCGACAGCCTGCGACGCCTCGGCAGGATCGTTCCATGCGTAACTGCCCTTGTCCAGCCCGGCCCAAGTGACTACCTGATAGGTACCCGGCTCCATGTCGAGGGCGATGGAGTTCCGCTCGTCCAGCTCGCTCTTCTCGATCCGCCGCTGGAAGAGGAAGTTCCCTTCTTGGTCGCAGAAGAAGAGCGTAACGAAGTCTACCTCATGCTGGAAAGCGTCGGCGAATTTCATATTATAGTCGTACTTGAAATACAGGCGGAACTCGCAAAGCGGCAGCGAGTCGTCGTGTATCCAATCGCAAGCGTATAGCCCCACGGACAAGGCGGCTATGCCAATCAACTGTTTGCAGGTATGAAATAAACGGTTCATAATCATTTTATTAAGATACACAGTAATCCTCCGCCCGTACTACCGGAAATGGAGGTAAACCATGATGCCCATTATAAGGTTCTTATGATGGGCATCGTAAGGTTGCTTGGATGGGCAGCATAAAGTGCTTACAATGCCCATCGTAAGAATCCCCCGAAGGGTAAAGTTATAGGATAATGTCTTTGTTCGTACGTTTTACCCAATCCTTCACGTAGATAGTCACGTCGATAGTGACATCATCACTCTCATCCGGCGTACCGGGATCATCCTTACCCGGGGTATAAGGTAACGGATCGCCCAAGCCACGAATACCTTTCACATACAACTGGTACACGTTATTGCGTACGATACAGAATTCCATCACGCCCATCAGACCATCGTTTCCGTTATCATCATGACGGATCCAGAACTTGTGATAGCTTCTTCCGCTTTTGTATAGGGAAACATTATAGTATTGGTATAAATTGCCGATTTGCTCTGAGCTGAATTGAGATACAGGAGTAAAATTAGAAGGAAGATGCGAAGCTTGATCTCTAAAAGCCGCATAAGTCAATTTCTGTTTTATAGTCTCATCAAGAGTGGTTGTACCAGTTAGAATCCCATCCAAATATTCCTTAAACGCACTTTCTAATCCATTTTGGGAAGACATACCTTGAACCGCCTTCTTCACAGCATTGACATCCGCAGTTATATCGTCCCAACCATCCATAAAGCCTTTCAATAAATTTTTCTTGTCGTTTTCCAAATTGAACGCACGGGCAGCAACGCTCTTCACATCTTTATAAACAAGACGTGACACAGAACCATTACTATTATAATGAGCCGCAGAAAGAAACGTTTTATCACCATTAGGCAAATTCACAGACTTGATCTCCCCATTTTCATAGGAACTCACCTTAAAGTCGTTACTCGGAGTAAATTCAGACTCGAAGATTACACCAGTAGTATAGCCATGTACCTGCGAGTTCAGATCCAACGTATTTTCCTTGGTATAAACAACCGGGTAATATGTCCGACTATCACCACTTACTTCCTGTGTATAGCTTAATCCGGAAGTAGGCATAGACACCATCTTATCCAAGTTATTCAAATCAGTTGAATTGCTCGGATTAAAATAATTGACATATGAATCTTTAAATTGATCCCAAGAAGAACTTTCCCCTTCTGGCAATTTCTTTTCCCGGATCTTCGGATCTAACACATAATTGAACAATCCGGCACCAGTATCATTATTCTTCCATATCCATTTCTCATCACCTAAATATCGAGCAGGATCGTTGGTACCATCTGCCGGCAATACCGCATTAGCACCATAGTTATACTGTACCGTAGGAGAAACTTGCTTAAAAAGATAACTTTCGCCCTTCCACTGATTCACTACCTTATACCTCTTCAACGTGAACGTGCCCTTATTCTTTACAGGAGAAGTTCCCGGTATATTAGTCAGATCTAAATTCGAGGAGTATGCCAAATCAATACGAGCGGCTAAACGTTCTACGAACACCGTTGTCTGAGCCGGATTTGTCTCATCCATATTCGCAGCAGAAAGTTCAACGATAGAACTGCCGTTAGAAGGAATAGCACCACTTATCATCTTATGTGTAGACATTACAAAATGATGGTAATCCGCCATATTACTAGCAGGAGTCCACAATGCCCTATCGTTTGCGGCAACTCTATCGCGCAAGTCTGCCAACGTACTAATACCAGTCAACCTTCCTCCCGCATTAATAACGGCAAATACCTGATAATTGCTCTTATCTTGTGTCAGAGGATTCTTCATGGTTACTTTCATCGTAACCTTTCCGTCACCATGACCAGGCTCAGTTCCACCTAAACTCGCATCAATACCTTCCAGATTCGAATAATAACCTTGGCCTGCGATCTGTATACTACTACCATTGTCAGTATTTAGTAACTCCAGCTGATTGCCATCCCCCAAAGACTCTTCATCTGTTGGCACCAAGAATATATTAACATCATATACCATACCCTCCTTAGAGCCGGAAAGCTCACCAAGAGAACCATTACCATCCTCGCCCCAACCGGCTCCCCCCTGATTAGGATTAGAAGGAGTAGGATCTGCTTTCGTTAGCGTTCCTTGCGAAACCGTAGAGACGTTCACCGTCATATAGACCTTCTCGCCATCCTCTTCCGCCCCGGTGTTATTTTTTCCGTTGTCGAGATCATCGGAACAACCGGCCGCCAATAAAAGCGCCGTTGCCATCGCTACGTACCATTTTTTCTTTTTCATAATATTAAAATTTTTGTCTGTTATCTTATCCTATTTTCACTCTTGCCGTTTCTCTGCGATCTGCCTCAAGTTCTCCTCCACCTGCGAGGCTACGGAAGGATCGCCGGACAGCTTGCCCAGCAGAGCCTCCGCTTCGTCCAAGCGGTTCTCCAGCATGGCGATGGCCGCCTCCGCCAAGGTACGCTCCGCAGAATCGGAAGTCTTCGCCAAATAACGGCGGGCCGATTCCAAGCGACCTGCGTCGATCGCCGTAAGGGCGGCGTTCAGATTCGACACCGGATCCTCCGGATACATACGCACGGCAATCTCGAAGACCTCGCGGTAAGCGTCGCTACCCGGTTCCATCGTCTGCGCCACCTGAAACATCTCGTTTAGACTCAACTGCCTAGGGTCCGAATAGATCAGCTCACGGGCCTCCTCTACCGTAAACGAACGGATCGTGTAGCGCACCGCGTAATCCGAATGACGCAAGGCGGGATAAATATCACGCAAGAGTACCCGATACGAGGCCCCCCCGTTCAACGCCTTCAGCTTCGCCTCGCGACGGTCGTAATCCTTCGGCTCGTCCGCACGAATGATGGCCAGCAGCTCCTCCTTGTCCGCAAGCGAGGAGTTCTCCACCCGTTTCTCCAATCCGGCCCAGTCCTCCGGCTCGAAATCCACCGTGAAACGGGCCTGCTCAAAGTGATAAAGGCCTTTCACGTATTCGATCAACGCCTTGGCGCGATGCTCGGCCAAATACGTGTTATGTTTATAGGTACCTTCCGGCGATGCGAAACCTTTGATATATACCTCCGTGATGGTAGCGTAAGGATCCTCCTTCACCGACGACACGGTCTCGAGGATCTTGCGTAACTCCGAGGGATTGTCGCGATACTCAGGATATATCTCCGTACGGTTTACCGGGAAGTCGAGGAAGGCGCTTCCTTCCTTCACACGCTCTTTCACACGTTCTGCCTCCGGCGTGACGTACGCCAAAAGCGGCCGCAATACCACAGGCTCCGCGATTCGGATCGGGAAAAGCGGCGACTTATCATTACTCAATGCCTCCCAACCGCAACCGCAAAAATCGGCTACCAGCGACACCTCCGAACGCTCCATCCACTTAACGAAAGGAATGGAGGCATGGTAATCGAACGTCTGCTCCTTCCCACTGTGACGGCGTAAGACAAACTCTCCGTTCGCCATCGCATCACGCTTGGATCGCTCGTACTGGATCTGGCGGTTGCGCCCGTTCACGATCACGGGAGGCAAAGCCCTTACGCTATCGCCCCGCTCGATCAGCGGCGTACAAACCAAACTCCGGTTGGCCGGTAGCGACAACTCGTCCAGCGTTAGTTTCATATCAATTATCAAGCGATCGCCCACATGCTCCACCAACCGCTCCTTCACGACGATGGCGGTAGCCGTCTGCTGCGCCTGTACGGGAATCGTAGTACCCACACAACCGGCCAAACAGGCGATCCCAAGTATCATCCATCCTTGTAGATTCTTCATTTTTCAGTCCTCCATCGATTTAAAATTGGTAAATGAGATTGATCGCCGCCTGCGTAGGCCCGAAGTAATGCTTCTTGATCCCTTCTTGCTTGCGGCCGCAATTCGCACAAGGATACTTATCCGACTTCAAGAACAGATAACCCACGCCCACTGTGGCCTCTAAGTTCCAATGGCGAGACAGCAGCCAAGAGTATCCATAACTGACACCAGCTCCCGCACCCCATCCCTGGTGACGCTCGCCCTCTGTACCCAGCCATTTGATATCGGCTACATTATATAATAGGTACGGAGTATGCACACCGAGGAAATGACCGTTAAACGTCTCGCAAAACCAATACCTCAACTCCGGGTGCAGACGCAAATGCTTCAGTGAGCGGCCATAACTCCCATCATCGTTCTTGCCGCTGAACGGATTCAAGCCTGCCTCCAACTCAAGTGTCCAATGACGGGCGAGATAAACTTCAGCCCCCAAATTAAACGTGGCAGTAGCCCAATAAGGAATATTGCTCTTGATCCCAATCATGGAGCCTTTCCCTTCGACCGGCACCCCCTGCGCTCTCGAAAGAAACGGGAATGCCAACAAGAATAGCATGAAAATCGTCTTCTTCATTCTTTCTTATTCATTATGGTTGTTAATCTTAATATCTTCTCACCCTTCTGCCCCTCAAGGCCCAACCTCCTAAAATCAACTAACGGCAAGAATGGCCCGTGGACTTATTTATGGAATAAGGAGCCTCATAGAACTTATTTATGGAATAAGGAGTTTTAGCATCAAAATAGTAACTTCCTCCCTATTAGTTCACAAAAATACATAATAAATATTTTATTATCACAACTTTTTTGTGTTAAAATTGTTAAGTCCCTTCCACTGAATAAGGGATTTAGGGGAAGTTATGTCTCTAAAATGAACCATATTCACCTTTATTGATTCACTCTCCCAACAAAGGAAGAATTTCTATACTCTAAAAATTCCTCTTGAATATCAAAAAATAAAAAAACAATAAGCTCGTTATGACAGACCTATATATAAGCCGTTGATTGATAATCGTATAGAAACACGATCATATTTATCCGAAAACATGTACGTGTTTTTCAAAAAACATGTACGTCTTTTCAGAAAAACACGTACATGTTTTTCTGAAACGTTCCGTGTGGTTTATTGGCAAACTATAAAAAATAACAATAAGATGTGATGTAACGTTTCTTTTTCGTCAACCCTTTTGAAACGCTAAACCTTATTCCATAAATAAGCTCACAAACCATCCATCCTTTTCTCAAGAATCCGATTTACAGAACCTATCACCTTCATGTTCGCATGAGCCAAACGTGATATATCCAGTTCTTCCAGATAAAAACGAGTCGTTTTCTCCGACGAGTGCCCCAACGCTTGGCTGATCAAGGCCATCGGCATATCGCAACGTAAAGCTTCCGATGCCCAGCTATGGCGAACAACATACGATGTAAACGGATTCGGTAACCGTAAAGTTTGCCCAATCCGTTTCAGCCGGGCATTATGCCGGGCCAAGCTACGCTTATACCCCCAATAATCCGGATTCCGGGGCGGAAGAATCGGGAACAAATACGGCGATCCGGTCGCTCGCTGCCGATCCGCGTATTTCCGGATCAATTGCAACATACTACTGGTTATCTCCAACCGGATCATACGTCCTGTCTTATGACGGTGATATACCAACTCATTCCCCCGGATATTCTGCCTCGTCAAGTACGCTATATCCACAAAAGGCATCCCGCAAGCCATAAAACTGAATAGGGAAAGATCTATTGATAATTCCACTTGCGAGTCATCCGCCACCTTGATCTGAGCAATTTGCTGAAACAAAGACGCAGGAATCGCACGCCTCGCCGTCATCGCACGCCGGAGTTTCAAATTCTCAAACGGATAATACGACGCAGGAATCAACGACTCTTGGCAAGCCGTATTATAAAGCGCCCGCAAACTACTGATATACGTATTTACCGTATTAGTAGCTAATCCTTTTCCCTGAAGATACGTGATGAAATCTATCACCAACGCACGATTCAAATCGGCCAAACAGAACCCCGGGTTCTTCACGAATCTTAAAAAATGCCTTACGGCCACCTCATACAACTCAGCTGTCCCTTCTTTCTTTAACTGCCGTTTCATGTCTCTTCGTTTTCCCATATAATCCATCAATGAGATTGCTAACTTTTTCTTACGTCCTCGTTTCATACTCCT
Organism: Parabacteroides sp. CH2-D42-20; assembly: GCF_003670185.1. NCBI lineage: Bacteria > Pseudomonadati > Bacteroidota > Bacteroidia > Bacteroidales > Tannerellaceae > Parabacteroides > Parabacteroides sp. CH2-D42-20. Next base: position 39,071 of record NZ_RAYG01000013.1, read on the forward strand.
TTCACTAAATTATTTATACTTTACACGAACAAATTAATTCAAATTATTACTTTTGCTCCCGAAAATAAGAAAATAGGTAACAATTAAAAGCATAAAAGCAACAATAAATAATATGGCAAACAATCGAGTCACATTCGGTAGTAAATTGGGCGTAGTACTAGCTACCGTAGGATGCGCCGTAGGACTGGGAAGTGTGTGGCGCTTTCCTTATATGCTAGGAGCGAACGGAGGTGCGGCATTCCTACTGGTCTACATACTTTTCATGATATTTCTAGGCATTCCGGTAATGATAACCGAGTTTTTCATCGGCCGGCATTCCCGCAGCAATACGGTGGGTTCTTTCAAGAAAATGGCTCCCGGTACAAAATGGTGCTGGATTGGGTACAACGGTATCTTGGCCGCGTTTTTGATCTTAAGTTATTACTCGGTCGTCTCCGGTTGGACGCTTGAATATGTTTGGCAAACGCTAAGTGGCCGTTTGTATGGACAGCCGGATATAGACTATACGGCCGATTTTCAGGATTTCGCTTCCAATGTCTTCCGTCCGATCTTTTGGATGGGCGCTTTTATCGGGTTGACTCACTTCGTGATTGTCTCGGGTGTAGAAAAAGGTATCGAACGGGCCTCTAAGATCATGATGCCGCTTTTATTCTTGATCTTGCTGATCATGTGCGTACGTTCCGTGACCTTACCGAACGCTGAGGCCGGATTGCTTTTCCTTTTCAAGCCAGACTTTAGCAAATTGACTTCCTCTGTGGTCTTGAGCGCACTAGGACAGGCTTTCTTCTCTTTGAGTTTGGGTATGGGCTGCCTGATCACTTACTCCTCTTACTTCGGGAAAGATACGAATATGCAGGCCACCGCTTGGCAGGTGACAATCATTAATACGCTTGTCGCCGTATTGGCCGGTATCATGATATTCCCGGCGGTATTCAGTTTCGGCATCACCCCTTCCGCTGGTGCGGAACTCGTGTTTATCACGTTGCCGAACGTATTTGGGCAATTACCGCTGAGTGGCTTGTGGTCCTGTATTTTTTATATCTTGCTAGCGATGGCGGCACTGACTTCCACGATCTCTTTACATGAGGTAGCTACGGCCTACGTTCTTGAGGAGTTCCACATGACACGCAAGAAAGCGGCTTTAATCGTTTCCTTAGGGGTATTTTTCTTAGGAATTTTCAGTTCTCTCTCATTCGGGGTGATGAAAGGATTCACGATTGGAGGCTTGGCCTTTTTCGACGCACTGGATTACCTGACCGCCAAGATCATGCTACCGCTGGGAGGTATGCTCACTTGTATTTTCGTAGGTACACGTGTCGATAAAAAAGTATTGAAAGCCGAATTGACCAATGAGGGGGCTCTTAAGTTCCGTCTTTTCGGCGCTTACGTATTCTTTATGAAATATGTGGCCCCAATCGCCATCGGTATCGTATTCTTGAACGAATTAGGGATCTTGAGATGGATTACCGGTAAATAATACCGAGAATTCCTTGTCAATAGAAACGGAACTTCTACCTTTGTCGGTGGAAGTTCCACAAATCAAAACATAAGACTATGAAATGGCGTGATTTACTTTATTTCTCCAAGGGGGAAAGGCAGGCTCTTACCCTACTCCTTTCCTTAATAGCGATGGCATGGATCGCAATTATCTTGACGGATTTTTCCCGGACAAAGGTTCTGCCCGATGATCTGGTCACGGACAATATGAAACAAGACACCTCCCTTCCAATTACCCCGAACGGAAATCCCCCGAATCCCACCCGGAAAGAAAACAAATTCCACTCGAAAGAAAACAAAGTTCCCTCCGAACGAAATCCCAAACGCATCCGAAGGGAATCAAACCTCCATTTACCCTCATATCCAAAGGTAGAAAAATGGCCGTTAGGAACAGTTGTAGAATTAAATTCGGCCGATACCACCGCCCTAAAGAAAGTTCCGGGAATTGGTAGCGTCTTCGCCAAACGGATCATTAAATACAGGGAGCTATTAGGGGGCTTTTATAGTGTAGAGCAATTAGGGGAAGTATATGGTATCGACGAGAAACGCTATGAATCGATGAAATCGTGGTTTTCGGCAGACCGATCGGCTATAAGTCTGCTACCTGTCAACCAATTGTCGGCTAAAGAACTGGCAAGTCACCCATATGTCAGCTATAAACAGGCCCGGGTTATCGAGCGACAAGTCCGGAAGAAAGGCAAGTTACAGGGCTGGGAGAACCTAGCCTTACTGGAGGAGTTCACGGAATACGACCGGGAGCGGTTACGGCATTACTTCTCATTCCAATAGATAAAAAATCAGGTTATTCATAGAATCTTAATGCCCATCAAAAACAGATTATCCGTATCTTTGTGATCTTGAAATAACATATATTAATGAAATACTTCTTATCGATAAAATATATCCTCATAGTCTCTCTCCTACTTATCGGGGCATTGCCTTACGTTAAGGCGGAAACGACAAACCCAGTCTCCTCCCCGGATTCTTTCGAGACATTAAAGAAAGAGGCACGCAAAAGCGAATCACCCGACGATTGGAAGCGAGTTATCAATAACGCCCAAGCCCGGAAAGACACGGCAGACCTTGGATTAGCCTATGCCTCCTATCTGCAAGCGATGGCGAATATGCGTCCCGCCGGATTCAAGGAAGAGGCACGCCCTATCATGACTTTCCTGCTCGACACCCGGCAATATGACTACTACTTCGCCTTATACAACCTGCTTATCAGCCGCTTGTTCTCCGATCAAGCCTATCGCCATGCACAAGAGGAGGCCGAGCTTATGTATCAGCAAGCCAAGGGGATCGGACAACCCGTAGGTATGGCGATGGCCCTTAGGGTACAAGGCCAGATCTTCTACAAGCTCAACCTATACGAGAAGGCATATTCCGTATTACGGGAGGGCTCGCAAACCTGCCCTTCTTATAAAGAAAGCCTAAACGCCTTCACGACGGCACAAAGCCTGTGCGAATGGCAAATCATGACTTGCCAGAAAGCCGAGAGGTATGAGGAGATACTTCCCCTCGCCGACCTATATGGTGAAATGCTGGCTTACTGGAATGGGAAAGGCTGGAAAGACCCTAGCGGACATTACCCTGTCACCCATCTCTCCCTTCGTGCCATCGCTCTACTAAAAGCCGGACGGAAAGAGGAAGCGAGAGACTGCCTGCGGGAAGCCCGCACTTATATCCTTCCCGCCTTCCCCGCCCGTGCTTACGAGCATTTCTATGAGGCCCGTTATTTACTGCATTACGAGGAAGGAGCCTATAAAGAGGCGATAGCCGACATCGATACGTTGCTGGAGACACACCGGGATTATTACCCTTTCTACCTAAATGACATACGAACCAAGGCCGAACTATTATCTTTAAGCGGACAACCTCAGCAAAGTATCCGGCTGTATCGCGATTATATCCAAGCCAACGATTCCATCGCGAAAGAGGAGATCGCACGCCAGCTTGATGAATTGCGAATCCAATACGAAGTGGAGAAGACCCAGCAGGAGAACCTACAAAAAACACGGTATTTACAACTAGCTTTTATCATCATCGGTCTCGTCACCCTCTTACTTTCCTTATATATTATCTATGCCAATAAACTAAACGCAAAGAACCGGCTACTCGTAACCCGGTTGGAAGAACGCGACAAATGGACGAAGAACTTCTTATCCCTTGAACCGGAATCAGAGGGACAACCGGCTGCGAAAATCACCAATCCACCCACGTCTTACGAGATCATACAACGCTTAGGCGCATTCATGATCAACGAACGGCTCTACCAGAATCCGGCATTAGACCGGAAAGAACTCGCCAAAGCCTTACAGATTAATGAACGGACACTAGCGAATGCCCTACGGGAAGAAAACGACCAGACCGTATTGGAATATATAACAATGTATCGCTTGGAAAACGCCCGCCATCTGCTCTCCCTAAAAAATCCAGTCACCTTAAAGGAAATAGCGGAACAATGCGGCTTCGGTACATTGCGTACTTTCCAGCGATCCTTCCGCGACAGATACGGGATGCCTCCCTCTCAATACCGGGAGATTATAGGCGAGAAAGAGAAATAAACCACGATGGATTCGTGCTTTTCGAGAGAAAAGCGAATTTGTCGCTCTCCTATACCGGAATTGTCGCTATTCTTTTCTTGCCCCGAACCCTACGCCCAAATACCTTTGTCCCCAAAACAAATTACTCTGTATATGAAAAAAACAAGCTGGCCGTTTTATCTCTTTTGCCTATGTGGCTTATTATTGCTCGCCTGCCAAGACGATAACGATTCGGGAGTCACGCCTCCGGGAAACGGGGACACGTTCGAGGGCTCTCAATATGTAATCACCCTGCAAGACGAGACGGAGAATTTCCATTACCCCGAGTTTATCTGTACGATGCGTACGGAAGACGGCACGGTCATTACCCGCAGGGGAGGGCACATACGTCTGGATGGTCAATCGATCCTGACCCTCGACACCGGATTGAAAGAAGGCATCTATCGGTTGCTGTACCTGACTACTCCTGTCGTAACAGAGGCCGAGGCCGATACCACTTGGAATGAATACGGGCTGGGATGCCGGATAGAGATATCGAAAGGTACGGTAAGGGTTCTCGATCCGTACAACAAGATGGCGAACCTGTCTGGAAGCGGAACCGCGGAGGATCCCTTTATCATCAGTAGTTACGATCACTTGAAACGCCTCCGCAGCATGACGAACGATCAAACCCAGAATGAATTTCTGACGGCAAGTACCTATTTCCTGCAAATAGCGGATATCAACATGGATAAGGCTTCCTATGATAGCGACCACCAGTTCGGCTGGCTATCGATCGGTAATGTCCCTAACAATCCGTTCCGGGGTATTTACGATGGCAACGGCTATAAGATCAAAAACCTGTGGGCCACCCGCCAGAACTCCACCGGTATCGCCCTCTTCGGTTACACGGAGAAAGCCATCTTTAAACATGTATGGATGGAGAATCCCAAGATGGAAGGGAATTTCGCAGTCGGCGCATTGGTCGGAGGGGCGGTATCGGCGGGCGATATGCGTGATAAGACCTCGCTCATTGGTTGCACGACTTCCGGCGGTTATATCAAGGCGAGCAAAGGAAGCGTAGGGGCCGGAGGACTGGTCGGCGTGGTAGACCTGTACGGAATGATCGCAATGGACAGTTGCGTTAACACGAGCACCCCCGTTTCCGGGTCGTATGGTGTCGGCGGTTTGTTGGGAGTCGGTTCGTTGTATTCCCAATCCTACCTGCAACAATGCGAGAATCACGCATCCGTGAGCTCGGACTATACGGGAGCCGGGGGCTTGGTGGGTTCTGTCGATTCCCTGTCTATCCTAGGGTGCGTAAATACGGGTGACATCACAGGCTCCAAGGCCTATAATCCCTCGGATGCGAGCAACGGCGGGTATGCCACCGGAGGTATCGCCGGAGGTACGGGTGTCTCTTACATATATGCGAGCACGAATGAGGGAAATATCGATGGTTACATCGGCGTGGGCGGCATTATCGGCAGTACCCGGTTGGGTTCAGATGAGTTGCTTTTCAATAACACGTTGGTAAAATCATGCGGAAATACCGGGGCGGTATCCGGTAAATCTTCGGTCGGCGGTATTTGCGGTGAGGCACAATTAGGATGCTACGCCGTTTATAACACGGGAGCGGTATCGGCCTCGGCTAGCGGCTCGTTCGTGGGCGGTATCGCCGGAAATACATCCATAGCGGTGGTGCATAACGCATTGAATACCGGAAAGGTATCCGGAAATAACAGCGAAAGCGCCGGTGGCGTGGTTGGCAAGGTTACTTGGGGTGCCTTCTTCGCCAGTCAGAACTTCGGGGATCTGGATGTTAATGCCAATTATGCCGGTGGTATCATCGGATTGGCCGGAAACTATACGATGATCAATTATTGCGGAAATATGGGCTATATATTGAACAGCGGAACCGGTCCGACCGGCGGGTTGGTCGGAGAGATCGGCGATCCGAGAGAATGGTCAAGCGAGGCTATCGCGAGCTGCGTCATAGGAAGCGTGGAATGTATGTTGGGAATATTAGGGCCTGTCATAGCGGTAGCCGGTTCGGCTCTGGAAACCGCGGCCACTACCGGAGAAAAAATTTTTAAAGGAATAGTACATGTCTTACATGTTGGAGAAACAGTGGCGGATTGGCTCCTGCTAGTCGCTGATAAAACCATGTTCCGGATCGGAGTCTCTGAAATGCTGAGCGAGGAGGAAGCCGAGCTGATGGAGGCTTCTCTCAAAGCGAAAGTATCAGAGATAGATGGTGCCATTAACGACAAGATGGCCAACATCCGGAACGGCTATGCGCTGTCGGCTGGCATATTACCCTCTAGCCTGAATCAAGGAACGGCCACCGATTTTATCAATAACACGAACACGTTATTGACCTTCTACGAAACCTCCGATGATAATAACAATACGATCAACTACAACATAAATCATAAACGTGAGGAACGCTACGAGCATATTGAGCAGAGCAAACATATCAAAGAGATCGTGCAAAAAGTAATCGCAGGAGTTTGCATCTGCGCAGCGGCGACGGCGGGTGTCGTTTCCGGCATAGCTACCGGCGGTACCACGACAGCTGCCGTATTCGCCACGATCGGCACGGTCGCGACCTTAGTGGGTGGAGTCAACGCAATTGTCGAAGGAGCCACCGACTATCAAAACAACGCTGTCATCATCTCGCAGTGTGTCAATATGGGACGTGTCAAAGCGGACAACGCTAGCCGTATCGGTGGCATCGTGGGGCACATGCAACAATACGGTATCGTTAAGGACTGCCTCAACGGGGGACGTTACGAGGGCAACTCAACCAAGGCCGGAGGTATCGTAGGCCGGGGCGATAGCCGATTTGAGGCACACAACTGTTTAAATGTGGGTGATAAATGGAAGGATCCGCTGATTAATAGTTACGGAGACTTCACATCGCTTTCGAACCTTTATTATTATGGCCAACCGGTAATATACGAAAATAACTCTTATCTGACAAACCTGTCTATCGACGAACTCTGCGACCCCAAGAAGTACAAAAACTGGGATATTAACAAGACGAACTCGATCTGGCATGTAACTGAGAGCAAAGGAAACTTCCCCGTTCCTTTCCATTCGGAAATGGAAGAGGAGATCAAGGAATAATCATTAATACATATCATAAAATGAATACAACAAGAATCCATATCATAGGTCTTCTCATGGCCTTGACAACTTTCCTTTGGACAAGTTGTAGCGATGACGAACTCTACCGGTCGAATGAGCAGGGCTCCCGCCTAGAGGAAATGGGAGACTTCAAGTTAAGCTCTTTCACCCTAGAGAAAGGGATCTGGGAAATCGCCGATACGATCCAGCAAATCAAGATCCACCTCAAATCGCATACCGACGATTCCATACGGGCATACGACGCTGCCGTGCTACATAGCGAAAGCAATCCTTCTTACAGCATCTATATCCCGAAGACAGACGAGATACCGGATAGCGACTACGACCTGACCGCATTCCTTATGGACGGGACCAAGTTAGGCACCAAGCTGAAGGTCACTTTCCGGGACGAGATGCTCCATACGATCATGGCCTCAACGGTACAGTATGACTTAGAGGGGGAAGGAACGGCAGAGAAACCTTACTTGATCGGCTCACAGGAGGATTTCGGCATGCTTGAATATGGCCTTAACCGTTATGATACCATCGCACACGCAGCCGGGCTCTATTTTAAACAAACCGCAGATTTCGAAGCCCCGCATCGTAGCGACGTGTACGACGGACGTTATACTTTTGGCGAGTCCTTTGCCGGTATATACGATGGTGACGGCAAGTCCATCACGATCGCCTATCTCGGTGCACAGGCAGAGAGTGATACCACTGTCGGTCTTTTTAAAACATTATATGACGGTGCTCAGATAAAGAACCTGACTATCAGAGCCAATATGCAGGGAATTAAAAAGAATGGAGGAATGTTGGCAGGCTCTTCGCAAGGAAACGTGACGCTTACGAATGTAACCGTTAGCGGTAGCATCACCGACAGCAACGAACATATCGGTGCCTTTATCGGACATGCCACAGGAAACCTGACCGCTGAACATTGTCGTCTTTTCGCCTCTGTCCATGCGAACAGTTATGTCGGTGGACTTGTCGGGTACATGGAGAACGGAATGCTTACGGTAACTGATTTCTCGAACTTACAAGAAAATTCCATGCCTTTCCTTTTCACGGTTCACGCAGGCAACCGGGGAGCCGGAGGCATAACCGGAGGTATCATGAAGGGAGGGTGTGCCTTTAAGGATATCACTCTCCAGCATTCCATAGAGAAAGAGGATTCCGGACTAAAGGTTATTTATGCTGGAGCAGACCGGGCCGGCGGACTTGCCGGTGAGATGGCACTCAACGAGGCCAGTAGCTTGAATAATATCAACATATGGGCTCCTGTCCGCTCGGAACAAAAAGATGCCGGCGGACTCGTTGGTACCGCGACCTTGACCGCCCCACTAAGTGTAAGCAACTGCACATTCGCCTCCTTGGTGAAAAGTAATGAGAAAGCCGCCGGGTTTTTCGGCTATTTAAAATGCGACAATCACTTGAACTTGGCAGAAACCAACCAGATCGTGCAAGTAAATAACGGATACCTCAACGTAGAGGCAAATAAGTACGCAGGCGGTATGTTCGGCTATGTGTATGGCGATATCAAAACAAGCGGCCTTTGCCTTATCAACATAAACGTGACCGCCACATCGAATTTCGCCGGAGGTATCATCGGAGAATTGGAGCATGGGACATTGGAAACGAAAAACTTCAGCCTCGATAACGATATGCAGGTGTATGGCAACGACGCTACCGGCGGACTGGTCGGATATGCCAATAGCAGTACGATCAAAGGGGATATAGGTGACTTGAACTTCTCCTCCATCCCCTCTCCAGACAGCTTTAAAAGCAACTATTCGGGAAAGGTCTCTTCTCCGGGAGCAGATGGAAAAGGTACGTCTATGGGAGGACTCGTCGGGTATGCCTTACATTCTCATCTGGATCATCTTTGTTTCACAGGTTCTGTTTTTGGTAGTGACAGAGTGGGTGGAATCGTCGGGCATATAAGAGGCACGGCAAGTATCACCCACTGCGTAAACAATGCCAACATTGTCGAGAATAGCACTAATACATGCACCGGAGGTATCGCGGGTAAAGTGGACTTCACCGAAGGTACTTACACGCACATGATTAATTACAGTAATATCGCAGGCATGGAGCAAACGGGGGGTATCTTTGGTTATATCGGATTAGAGACCTCCACCACCCATAACCTCAACATCCAATACGCCGTAAACGCAGGAGAGGTAAGCGGAAGCCAGAACGTAGGAGGATGTGTCGGACGTTTGTATGACGACATGAATGACGTGGAGCACAAGATCTCTTATTGTGCCAACTACGGGAAAGTAAGCAATTCCGGCAACGGTAACTTGGGAGGCATCCTCGGACAAGGAGACAGCAAGAAGATGATCATCATGAACTCTGCCAACCACGGAGAGATCGCCGGAGGATCAAATGGCGCATCACAAGTGGGTGGTATCGCCGGAAGAATGGGAAAAGATCCGAAAGGCATCACGATCGGAAACAACATGGAGCTGGCTTATTGCTGTAACCGGGGCAATATCTCTTCTGATAACGTAGATTCGCACGTCGGTGGAATCCTAGGTTACCAAGAGGAAGGAAACGATTACGATGAAAACCATTGGATGACACACGACTGTTATAATTCGGGGTCTATCACTTCCGACCAGAAATCCGATAATGGAGGCATCGTCGGTTGTGTGGATTCCTACTCGGAGGTAGTTCGCTGTATAAATATCGGAAAGGTATCCCCCAATGGCAACGGCGTAGTAGGCACCCGGAAGTCGAGCGTGATCTGGCACCACCACGACCTTTATTATCTGGACGGTACGGGAAGCGGCTGGTGCGCCGAATCGTTTAGTGATAGCGAGAAGAAAAACACCTCAACGTTCAATAATTTCGATTTCAGCGGCAAGGGTGTCTGGATTATCGATAGTGACAACTCGAAGAACAACGGCTTTCCTTATCTCAGGGATTGCCCGTTTCAATCAATTTACCAATAAATAAACAAAGATGAGATCCATATTATTTACAACATTACTATTCATGTCGTTCATAGGCTGTTCCGACAATGACCAACCAGATGAAACGATTATCGACCCCAAAGAACAATGGAGCGCTACGTTGCGGGGAGATGGCGAGATACTGGGAGCCTATCCCGACTTGTTCAGCAACTATTGGGAATATACGTATAATATGAACGAATATCCCGATGTTGCCTTACGCATCGAAGGGCAGTTCCCTCACGCCCGTTACTTCAGCTTTTCGCTCTACGACGACGAGACCGGCTCTGCCATCGGCGGTATCAACGATCATGAGATCATTCCGGACGAAGGGAGTGAGAATCCTTTCGTTAGCACGTCGGAAAAAGACAACCGTTTCACCATCTATGTCGTACCGGCCTCCATGGATGAGACACTGATAGCGAAACTTCCCTCAGAGAATATCTGCCGGGTGAACGCAGACATCAAACGGCTTGCGATCTGCATCCGGCATTACTTAGGGACGAATGCGAACGGCGATAAGGATGAATATGGAGGTGTAGCACTGCCTGCTATAAAAGGCATAGACATCCATTCGCTGAAAGAGATCCAAGCCCCGGAACGTACGGAGTCTAACATCGAGAAGGTGACAGGTCAAAGCTTCTCCCAAAAATCGGACGAGAATCGGGATGTTCCTTTCTTCTTGGCCCCGAAAGGAAGATATTATCCGAACAACTCTACCGCTTATCTGTACGCCCGCACCCATATACATGCCGACTCGGTGTTGATATTCAGTTTCATCCCGGTACCACTTCCCCGAACGGTGGAAGAATATGAGGGGGCGAAAGCCCGTTATTGGTCTATCTGCCTCGGCGCAACATCCAATACCCGTTCCTACTACTCCATCTATGATAAAGAGGCGAATGCGAAAGAAGGAGAAAAGGCGACCTTCATTATCTGCCTGAAACAAAATTCAAGACTCGCCGAGATACAAGCGAAAGTAGAGGCCCAAAAGCAATTGGGCGCTCATTGGAACCTTTTTGTATGGGATAGCGAGAAACAGGATGTCGACGGGAAACCGATCGGAGATGTTATCGCGATTATGTACCGCAACATCCTGCCGGACAAGGATTGGGAATATTCCATCTCCAGAATGACTCCCACCGAATACAAAGATGATGAAGGAGAACCGATCGATAAAGTAACAGACCCGGACAAGCAATTGTCCCATAAAGCCTTAGGAGATTACGGGCCCTACGGATTCAAGTATGCCGCAAACGATTTCCTGCGTGATGATTTTGAGGAAGAAACTTATTAATTTAAAGAAGAATGAAATACCAATTAAAAGAAAAAGCATGGAGAATGACATTTCTCGTGTTCGCAACTTGCGCTCTATTTTCCTGTTCGGACGATGAGAACGATCCCAGTAAAGACGATAACGAGCCGCCATTATCAGAAGCGACCGTTCCGACTCCCAACCCCTATCTAGCGTCAGAGCATTACAGCCTGACCCATTTCAACTCGGCGCAAACCGATGCCTTTCCCTATGCAGTAAAAGGCGGCACATTCCAAATGAATCCGGATGATTGCGCCTCCACTTGGAGTGGTCCGGTCAATTTAATGACGCTCTCATCGACCGACCCGGACTATATGTGGGGAATGTGTAGCGACCGGGTATCTTATATTCATATAGCCGATGGGGCTTTCGAGCGTGTGGCGGAAATAGGCTTGCCTAATGGTATCCAAATGAATACGGAAGAAAACTTACGGAAATTGGTCGATACCCAATATACCTCGACCGACCAATTATACGCCGATGCCGTGGAGATTCTGGGTAAATATCCACAAATGTCTATGTCTAACGGCAACTACGTGATTTGTGACAATGAGAACTATGCCTATACAAACGCCCGGACGGTCATCTGTCGCTATAAGTTGAAAGAAGCAGGTAACCCCAAAGCAGGTATCGTCTTAGACAAACAGGTCGATATGGCACCATACATGGATAATCCACAAACATTGGTGGGAATGGTAATGACATACGATGGATACTTGGTAGTCGCATCGGGCAACGGTATCGCCATCATCGATCGCACAATGAGTATGCCCCCAGTCGTCAAACTTATACCGGACGATCAAGTGATCACTAACTCCGCCGCTGTCGACGAGCATAACGGTATCTATATAGCCAGCAACAGCCGTACGCCCGGAGGCAAAGGTATCATGCACAAATTCGTATGGAAAAACGGTAAGTTATCGGAAGATGAGGCCGACGGCGCATGGACCGCTTCTTATGACGGAGGCCCCGAGGCGCCCGCCATCAAGATGGGTTATGGAACAGGTTCTACACCGACATTGATGGGATTCGGTGACGACGAGGACAAGCTAGTCGTTATCACGGACGGTGCCAAACGAATGAAGCTAGTCGCTTTCTGGCGGGATGATATCCCGGAAGATGCCGTTCCCGTTGATGCGGAAAATCCCCGCATCGCCGACCAGAAAGAAATTTCCTGTGGGCTATCTGCCTCTACGGAATGGATACAATCCGAGCAATCCGTGGCAGTATCCGGTTATGGCGCTTTTGTCGTAAATAACGTGATACCTAACACCGTACCAGACAAGATCGTGGCCGTATTATCCATCGGGCCGCTTGTCACGCCGCCTTTCGGCGTAGAGCGTTTACAATGGGATACAGAGAAAAACCAGTGGTATTCGGTATGGACCCGTTCGGATGTAAGTTCAATCAGCATGATACCGGCTATAAGTACCGCCTCTAATATGGTATTCGTCAACGGCTACACGGAGGCAGACGGCTGGGAGGTGACTGGACTGGACTGGGGAACAGGCGCTACGAGCCACCGGGTAATCTTCGGGCAAACCAGCCGGGGTAACGGGGCATACGCCATTATCCAATACATGGAAAACGGGGATCTATTGTTCAACTCCGTAGGCGGTCCCTTCCGAGTAAAGCTCTGACGAGATAAAAATTAAGAGGCTGTCTAAAAAATGAAGTGAACCCTAAAAGTTTTTTGTCTAACTTTTAGGGTTCACTTCAATATCTCCGATTATTTTCGCTATGTTTGCGACAAAACACATTCTGTATGATCTATCTGAAGCAAGTAAAATTACTGGACCCGGACTTGGTAGCCGGCAATCCCGAGGAGCTAAAGTATCCCTATAAAGCTCCGGCTGTACGTTTCACGGAATCGTTCATTTTCCGCAAGCCGGTTACTTTCCTTGTCGGGGAAAACGGGGCGGGAAAATCCACCCTGCTGGAAGCGATGATGAGTAAATATGAGGAGAGGGATGAGGAAGAACCGGGTATGCTCTATGACGGAACCGAGGCCTACAAGATTTACGCCAATGTCTTACCCGAGCATATTAAGCTGATCGAGACCCGAAAACCGGAAAAGCATTTCTTCTTCCGGGCAGAATCCTTTTTTAACCATGCGGCCGAATTGGATAGGCAAGCCCAACTGGAATTACGTAAGTACAGCAAGATCTACGCCTATAAAGCTTACGGTGGCAGGAGTTTATTGGAGCAATCGCACGGCGAGAGCTTTCTCAGCGCTTTCCTGAATTATGCCAGCTGCAATACATTATTTATATTAGACGAGCCGGAAGCCGCACTCTCTCCACAACGGCAGCTGGCCCTTTTGGTACGTATCCATGAACTGGTGAATAACGGTTGCCAACTGATTATCTCCACGCACTCCCCGATCTTGATGGCTTATCCGAATGCGGACATTTATGCCATCGATGATACCGGAGCGCACATCACCCCGTATGAGGAAACAGAGCATTACCAGCTCACTAAATATTTCCTCACGCATACGGAGCAAATGATGAAAGAACTGCTTGGGTGAGATTACTTCTCCCAAGCATTTACGATCTCGGCAATGTAAACGATATGCGCATTGCCGTTCTTCTCATCATACCAACGAGGGAAAACGCTAGGATCTAAAAACTTAGCCTCCTCGATCTCGGACTTATAGACCACTTTGCATTCCAACGTAAGGCGAGCTTCCTCGAATACAGGATTACCAGCCTCCGTAAAGAACGGTGTCAACCCCGTAGCGGCCACTTTATCAATCTCCCGGCCGGATTTAGAGCCACAAATGCTATGGGCTTTCCGGTGCTCCGGTCCTAGGAAAGTAATCGTGAACTCATTTTTAGCGTCGATAAACTCACGGGTATAACGCTCCGGACGAATAAAAGCAAACACCACCGGACGGTTCCATAACACTCCCACGCCGCCCCAACTGGCAGTCATCATATTAAACTTCTCCTTATCACCGGCGCTTACCAGCATCCACTCCTTACCAATCAACTCGATAAAGTTGTCTTTGATCTCATTCGGATTAATCGCTTTCATATCTCATTTTATTTTTCCTCAAAGATATAAAATATTCCCTTACTTACCGGTACTCATCACACCGGAGTCATTATCAGCGTTATTCACCTTCTTCTGGCCGGCGCTGAACTTACGGCCGAAGGAGAAATTATAGGAGATCGTCGCGATGAATAAGCGAGAACTTTCCTTGATATAATTTGAACGGCGGAAAGAGGCGTATTGGTTCCAGTTCTCCGTCTCCTGCTTATAATTATCCGTAAACGGATTGATGACACGCAGGCCAACCATCAAGTCCTTATGCCGATAACCGAGTTGAATTCCTTGGATATTCTCACCCCCACTCATCGTCTCGCCCTTAAACCAGTTCCAATTTGTCATTACCATATACCAAAGCGACCATTTCTTCCATGTAGCGGAAACATTCGCCTCGCACCACCAGTTCGTATATCGATGCGTGTAGGTATTACCGTTACTCATATAATGGTTCATACCACCATTGACAGAAAATTGCAAGATGTCCTTGATCGGACCGACCCGCAAGTTGACGGAAGCGACAACCCGTTGCCAGTTTTTCTGATTATCCCAAGTCTGGATGATCTTATTTCCTTCCAGATATTTCTCGTCCATGATAGCGTCCGGCTGATACTCATAAGCGCCCAAGGCATTCACGTAAAACAGACCTTTGCGAAACTCGTAATTCAATTCCGTATAATAACTCATATAAGACTTCAAGTTAGGATTACCCCGCTGTATTTGCAAGGAATCGATCACTTGGTCAATCGCACTCAACTCACCCAAAGAAGGAGTCACATTCCCCATCGTTGATTTCAAACGGATGGAAGACTCCCCGGGCAAAGCATAAAACAAGGTCAACCGGGGACTCACCGTATAACGTTCATAATCCGCATCCTCACCCCGTTGGCTATAAGACGATCGATTCACGGTCACACCCAACGAGTAATCCAGTTTTTTCACCTTTCCCTTGAATTCCGCATATACGGAACTCTCCATCTGTTCCATATGTGTCTTATAGTTATGCCCATTGATATAACTGTTATCCGAGAAAGATTGGTTATGGCGTAAACCGCCGCTCAACCGATTACCATTCGTTAATTTCTTCTCATAGATGGCCTCGCCGATAATCGAGTATTTATCACCATCCACCACATTATTTACATCAGTCAACAATTGTTCATGTTTACTCTCCTGATAGATACGGGTCGATTTCGTTTGGTTATAAGTCCCTACCACGTTAAACACCAAGGTCTGGTTATGCTTCAAATCCCGTTGGTAATACAAATCCAGCGCAGGAGCTTGATAGGCTGATCCCGATAGATCGATCATATCCACTTTATCCTCCGGATTCGCCTTATTCATCAAGACTCCTTGATAATCCCAATGCGGTTGATGATTATTCCGGTAGCGGAACGTGGCGTTAAACATATACTTATCCGGCTTTTGATAGCTATAGTTCACATTCAGGTTATGCATGAACAAACGAGCGCGCGAAGGTTCGCCTATTTCCACACGGTTCAAGGTCGTTCCATTCGCTAAATGGAACTCTTCCTCGTTATTCCGTTTCATTCCATAGAAATCACGAGGACCGATCCGATAAGAAGCGCCCCATTCCGAGTTCTTATGATTGATCTTTCCCCAAGCATTATGTTCACCCCACATGGAATTGATACCTTGCGCCATGTCCAGACCAAAACTACCTCCCGTATCCGGCCGGCGAACAATATAATCCAGCACGATATCGGCATTGCCATAACGTAAGCCCGGGTTATCATGATATTCTATACGGATGATATCCGAGGGATTCAAGGCCTTGATCTCATCCTGTTCCACCTTCACGCCATTGATACGCACTTGGACTACCCCATTTCCCGTGGCCTTGATCTCACTGTTCAACAAATCCACCTGCACTCTCGGTAGCATCATCTGCAGCAACAAATCCATACCGTTTCCCGAAGCCTTCATCTGGCGCTCCGATGGGAAGACCACTTTTTTATCGGCATGGCTCGTCTGGGCAGAGGCGCTAACCGTCACCCCGTCTAAGGATACCGCATCATCATTTAAGGATATTTCTCCCAAAGAAATATTCTTGGACAAGCCTTCCAAGGAAATATACTCCGTCTTAAAGCCTAGACTAGAGACAGATAGAATATAACTCCCTTTTTTAATCTTATTTAATAAAAAATGCCCCTTCATATCCGTAGTCGTACCCGCTACAAAAGAAGAGTCCATTGTTTGCAATACCACATTTGCAAATTCCAAGATTTCTTTGTTGCGAGCGTCCCGCACCATTCCCTTTATCTCCAAGTTCTGAGCAAAAGCTCCCTGTACCATACCGCCTAGCAGTATGATCCAAATCATCATCCGTTTCATTTTTATCGTATTTTTTCCGAATATAGCAGGGTGGCCTTTCCCGCTTATCATTTGTTTCTAACTATAAGACGACAGCCGTTTGGAAAACGTTACAAGAAAATGATAAAAAAATAATATTTCGATGAATTTGCTTTGTAGATACGTATCTTTGTAACCAAACAACAGATTATAAATCATGGAGCTATTGAATAATTGGATCAACGGAGTCAACGATATATTATGGTCATACATCCTTATTATCATGTTATTGGGATGCGCCGTATGGTTTACGATAAAAAGTAGGTTCGTGCAATTCCGCATGATTGGCGAGATGATCCGATTATTAGGCGATTCTGCCGGGAAAGGAGAAAAAGGGGAAAAGCATATCTCCTCTTTCCAAGCCTTCGCCGTATCTTTAGCCAGCCGTGTAGGAACCGGAAACCTAGCCGGTGTAGCGACAGCCGTAGCGATCGGCGGGCCCGGATCCGTATTCTGGATGTGGCTGATCGCTTTATTGGGTTCTTCCAGCGCATTCGTGGAATCTACGTTAGCTCAATTATATAAAGAAAAAGGGAAAGACTCGTTCATTGGCGGTCCCGCTTACTATATGCTACATGGTTTGGGGTTACGATGGATGGGGGTATTATTTGCCGTATTGATTTCGATAACCTTTGGCTTTGCCTTTAATTCCGTACAAAGCAATACGATCTGCGCAGCTTGGGAAGGCGCTTTTGGCATCGATCATGCTTGGATCGGAGCGATTCTTACGGTACTTACGTTAATCGTCATATTCGGAGGTATTCAGCGCATCGCGAGAGTAAGCAGTATTGTCGTACCGGTCATGGCATTAGGATATATAGCATTGGCGTTGGGAATCGTACTGTTTAATATCACCCGCCTACCCGCTGTTATAGAAACCATTCTGTCAAACGCTTTTGGTTGGGAACAGGCGATAGGCGGTAGTGTCGGAGCGGCGTTGATGCAAGGGATTAAACGAGGTCTATTCAGTAATGAGGCCGGTATGGGATCGGCACCGAATGTAGCGGCTACGGCGCATGTCTCCCATCCGGTCAAACAAGGATTGATCCAAGCATTAGGCGTATTTACCGACACGCTGATTATCTGTACCTGCACGGCGTTCATCATCTTGTTTAGCGGAGCGCCATTAGACGGCTCCATCAATGGAGTCCAGCTCACGCAACAAGCCTTGAGCAACGAGGTGGGTAGCATCGGCAGTACGTTTGTCGCTTTAGCGATCCTTTTATTCGCATTCAGTAGTATTATCGGTAATTACTATTACGGAGAAGCGAATATTCGTTTTATCACGTCCAAGAGAAGTGTCTTATTTATTTATCGTATATTAGTCGGTGGAATGGTCATGTTCGGTGCGTTGGCTAGTTTAGACTTGGCTTGGAGCCTAGCGGACGTGACCATGGGACTTATGACGATCTGCAATTTGATCGCGATCTCATTGTTGAGCCGTCAGGCGTTCCTATTATTACAGGATTACGTAGCCCAAAAGAAAGCGGGTATTAAAAGCCCTGTATTCGATAAGAACAAGATACCCGAGTTGAAAGACAAAGCGCAGTGTTGGTGATCAGACAAACGTATTGAAGTATGATAAAAAGCAAGATGATAAGCTTTTACATAGCGGTCATGATGATATGGACCTGTACGGTAAAAGCTCAAGATGATGATAAATCCATTATCCACAAAATAGGATTCGACGTACGTCCCTCGTATGTCGCCCCGACTAGCAAATTCCTAAAAGATGATGGCTATGGAAACGGGCTTACTTTACGTAAGGCGGCTTCATTCCATTTGAAATACGGGTTCCAACAGAATCCGAACTCTAAGGAGGGCCAGCTCTATCCGCACACTTACCAAGGAATAGGCATCTCTTATAATACCTTTGGCAATCGGCAGGAAGTAGGTAATCCTTGGGCGGCGTATGTTTTCCAAAGCTCCCGCATCGCCAAAATTTCTTCCCGGCTATCCTTCGATTATGAGTGGAATTTCGGAGCCTCATTTGGTTGGCATCCGTATGATGATAACAATAATTACCGTAATAAGATCATCGGTTCTAAGATCAATGCCTATATCAATCTGGGATTTTTCCTCAATGCGAAACTATCCCGTTATTGCAACCTGCTCGTCGGGGCGGATTTAACGCACTACTCAAACGGAAATACTCATCTTCCGAATGCGGGATTGAATACGATTGGCGGCCGGATCGGACTCGTCTACACGCTCAATCCTATCGAGGAAAGCCATCATGAGATAGGTACCGCACGTTCCTTACCGGCAAATCAATTATACCTCTCCAGCTTTTGGCAACGTGTCAGTTACGATGTCATCCTATATGGCGCGACCCGGGCAAAAGGAGTTATGCTTGGTGACGAGGCTCATATCTTTCCAGGTCAGTTCGGCATCCTCGGATTCAACCTCAACCCGATGTACAAATTCAACCGGTTCCTAAAAGCAGGTATCTCCCTAGACGGCCAATATGACGAAAGCGCGAATATTTATTCCGACGAGATCATCCAAGTCGGCGAAGAACCCCGATTCTACCGCCCGCCCCTACACGAGCAAATCGGTATCGGCCTCTCCGCCCGTGGCGAGTTCACGATGCCATTCTTCTCGATCAATATAGGAGTCGGACATAATTTATTTTACAACAAAGGCGATCTGAAAGGATTATACCAGATCCTAGCCCTCAAGGTATCGGTTACACGAAATTTATTCCTGCATGTCGGATACCAACTGCACAAGTTCCATAATCCGAATAACTTGATGTTGGGGGTTGGGTATAGGTTCCATAATTAGCCTCACTCATAAATCAAGCAAAACAACCGTTCCGGCGCAAGTACCTCATTAGCCACCTCTAGAATTTGCCCGGCGGTTATTTTCTCGATCTGGGCGAATACTTCGGGGAGGGTATCGTAACGGTTGTAATGGAGGTAGCTTTTTCCTAAGCCAAGAAAAAGGCCCTCCCGGTTATCGCCCGACACACCCAGTTGACCGATTACCTGCTTCTTGGCGGCGGCTAATTGAGTGGCGGACAGTTTTACGTCACGTAAACGGGCTAATTCCTTATGCACCAAACGCATCGCTTTCTCACGATTCTTCGGGTCTGTCCCGAAATAGATACTGGCTAGTCCGGTATCGGTATAAGAGGTTATGTTGGATTCTACGTTATAGACCAAACCATGCTTTTCCCGCAAGGAGACATTCAAGCGGTTATTCATGCCCGGACCACCCAAAATATTATTCAACAAAAATAAAGGAATGCGCTTTTTATCGTGCATACTGAAAGCCCGGCCACCGATCAGTACATGGGCTTGATGGGTATCTTTATGGATCTGGCGTACGCAAGCCTCGATGGGGTCCGGAGCTTTCCGAATCCGTTCAGCCATCGGGAAAGAGATATCGCTTAAAGCGGATTCCGCTGATTTCAAGATCTTCTTGAAGTCTTTTCGTCCCATCGAGAAGAACACCATATTCTCCGGGGCGTAAAAACGACGCATGAAAGAACGACCGGACTCGGAGTCAAAGCGAAGAAGAGATTCCTCATCCCCTAAGATATTATGCCCGAGAGCATGACCCTTATAAAGCAAGTTCTCAAACTCGTCGAATATAAGTTCCGAAGGACTATCCTCATACGAATTGATCTCATCCAAGATGACATCTACCTCCTTCTCGATCTCCTGTTTGGGGAATTGGGAATGGAAAACCAGATCGGTCAATAGCTCAAACGCCCGGCCGAAATCCTCCTCCATAAAAATGGAATAAACAAAGGTCTCTTCCTTCGTAGTATAGGCATTCAACTCCCCTCCTACGTTCTCCATACGGTTCAGGATATGCCACGCTTTCCGTTTCTCCGTACCTTTGAAGATCATGTGTTCAACGAAATGCGCCAAGCCAAACTCATCCTCGTTCTCATCCCGTGTACCGGCGTTCACGGCGAAACCGCAGTAAGAAACCGGGGAATTAACCGGGAGATGTACCATGCGAAGTCCATTCGGCAATGTATGAGCGATATAATCCATTTTCCTTCTTGTTTGTATCAGCCCGCAAAGGTACGAAAGACTTTCCGGAAAAACATGTACGTGTTTCCGGAAAAACATGTACGTCTTTTTCAAAAAACATGTACGTGTTTCCGGAAAAAGACGTACGTGTTTTTTTCGATCTATTTGCCTCCTTGGAAAAAATACCTACATTTGTGTAAATTAAACAGATAAGGCTATGGGAAATATCGTCCGAAAATTACCGATAGGCATACAGAGTTTTGACAAACTACGTACAGAGAACTATTTGTATGTTGACAAGACCGAGTTCATTTATCAAATGGCATACCAAGGTGTCCCTTATTTCCTAAGCCGCCCCCGGCGATTCGGGAAAAGCTTGCTGCTATCGACATTCAAGGCTTATTTCGAGGGGAAGAAAGAATTATTCCGGGGATTAGCCATAGAGAAACTAGAGACCGAGTGGAAAGAGCATCCGGTACTTCATTTCAGCCTCAACGCCGAGTTGTACGATAGCCGCAAGGCATTGGAGAATATGCTGGAACGCCAGTTGAGGGAATGGGAAAAAATATATGATACCGGAGGAGAGGGTATCACCTATTCCGGACGGTTCATGACCATCATACGAAGGGCGGCGGAGATAACCGGAAGGAAGGTGGTCGTACTGATCGACGAGTACGATAAGCCATTACTTAGGAACCTGCACAACGAAGAGCTACAGAACGAGTTCCGGGAATTATTGACCGCCTTCTATACGGTCCTCAAAGATGCCGATCCTTGGCTGCGCTTCGTATTCATAACCGGTGTCACCAAGTTCGCCCAGGTCGGTATTTTTAGCAACCTGAATCATTTGAACGACATCAGCCTAGCCCCGCAATACGCGGCCCTTTGTGGCATGACATTGCCCGAGATCGAGGCGACTTTCCAGCCGGAGCTTCATGCCTTGGCCGAGGCGAATAAGCTTTCATACGAAGGTACCATCGAGAAAATTACACGCCGGTACGACGGCTACCATTTTGATTTCCGCAGCGGTATCGCCCTTTATAACCCGTTTAGCGTATTGAACGTGTTGAGTAAACAGGTCTTTTACGACTATTGGTTTGCTTCCGGTACCCCGACATTCTTGGCGGAGATGTTACGGAAAACGAATTACGATATACGGGAGCTGGACGGGATCGAGGTGTCCGAGGTATCCCTTTCCGACGATCGGGCGAACATCAATAACCCGGTTCCCATGATTTATCAAAGTGGATATTTGACGATTAAAAGTTACGATGAACGTTTCCGGTTATATACGTTAGGATACCCGAATGAGGAAGTTAAATATGGATTTTTGAATTTTGTCGCCTCCATGTATGCGCATTTACCGGAAACCGAGACTCCCTTTTATATCGGAAAGTTCATTCAAGAGCTGGAAAGCGGAAACACCGAGGCTTTCCTCACCCGCCTAAAGGCTTTCTTCGCCGACATACCCTACGAGCTGAATGACCGGACCGAGCGTCATTACCAAGTGGTCTTCTACATCGTATTCAAGCTACTAGGGCAATTCACCGAGGCCGAGGTACGTTCGGCCCAAGGACGTGCCGATGCCATCGTAAAAACTCCTCGCTACATCTACGTATTCGAGTTCAAGCTGAAAGGAACAGCGGAAGAAGCGATCCGGCAAATCGACGATCGAGGCTATCTGATTCCTTATACGGCCGACGAACGGGAAGTAGTCAAAGTGGGGGTCGCTTTCGACGCAACCACTCGCAACTTAGGTGAATGGCTGATTGAAAAAACATTGTAATTCTATGAGAAACATGAAAATAGCAACCTGTTTACTAACTATCACTTCCTTGGTTCTTTCCGCCTGTGGAGGAGGAGGCAACGATATAGAGAAAGCGAAAAGCCTTGCGACCACGGAACATCTAAAGCAATACACCGAGGCCATCTCGCATGACTCCTGCCAAGGCCGTAAACCATTCTCGGAAGGGGCCGAACGAGCGGTGAACTATATCGCCCGCCAAATGAAGGAAGTCGGCCTGAAACCCATCAACGGAGATTCTTATCTCCAACAGGTTAATATCATATCCTCACGTACGCAATGCCCGAAGCCGATGGTCTTGAGTACCCCGGAAGGAAAGATCTCATTGGATTGGCTAGAGGGCTATACCGCTTTCTCCGCACGGATCGAGCCGGAGATCGATATAGACAATGCGGAACTGGTATTCGCCGGCTATGGGATCGTAGCCCCCGAGTATGGGAAAAATGATTTCGAGGGAATCGAGAACCCGCGGGATAAAGTAGCGGTCGTTATCGTAAATGACCCGGGACTCGGAAGCGACAACACGGATTATTTTAACGGTGATATCATGACCTATTACGGCCGTTGGATGTATAAATTCGAGGAGGGCGCCCGACAGGGATTAAAAGGAGTCTTGATCATCCATGAAGACCGGGGAGCGGGCTACCCTTGGTCGGTCGTACGAGCTTCCGCCCAATCTAAGATGTATGTGGACAGCGATAGCGATGCCTATCATTGCCCGCTAAACGGCTGGATCCAATTCAATGCCGCCAAGCAATTGCTAGCCGATAATGGCTACGACATTGACCAACTAATCGAGCAATCTAAATCGCCGGACTTCAAGCCCATCTCCTTGAAATCTACGGTAACCGTCTCGATGAGGAACACCTTCGACCGCCAGCAAAGCCCTAACGTAATCGGTTATATTCCCGGTAGCGGGAACACGGATGAGAGTGTTATTTATCTAGGCCATTGGGACCATCTAGGCTATGGAGCACCGATCAACGGCGACAGTATCATCAACGGCGCTACCGATAACGCCGTAGCCATCGCATGGATGCTCGAGATGGCACGTTGTTTCAATGCCTTGAAAGAGAAACCCCGCCGGAATATCGTCTTCCTCTCCCCTACTTGCGAGGAGACCGGATTCCTCGGTACGAAATACTATGTGGAGCACCCGTTGTTCCCGATTGATAAGATAGCCGCCGTAATCAATCTGGATGTCTTCCCGCTATGGGGCGAGAACAACGATGTCACGATCACCGGATACGGCAACTCCGAGCTGGATGATACCCTAGCCGAGCTAGCGAAGAAATACAACCGTTACATCATGCCCGACCCCGACGCTTATAACGGGATGTTCTACCGCTCCGACCATTTCCCTTTCGTACAAAAAGGCATCCCGGCCATGTTCGCCAAAGGTTGGAACGACAACCGCAAACAGGGTAAGGAGTGGGCCAAAGAGCATATCGCACGCTATTGGGCGGAAACTTACCACAAACCGACCGACCAGACCCATCCCGACACGGATGATTACAGTGGTCTGTTACAAGAAGTACAATTATTCTTCGACCTCGGTTATAAACTGGCGCAAAATACCGGATACCCGAAATGGAAGCCGAAGTCCGAATTCGCAAACGTCTTAAAAAGATAAATTGTCTGAAATAGATGATGCCAATATCAGTAAATATAAATACTTTCGCGATCGTTATTCAGGCAGGAATGCCGTAAAACAATCAATCAACAATATGGTAAACGAAAATATCACCTCTTTATTGGAGCAGGAAGCGGAAGCGGTTCGCAACATACCCGTTACGCCCGGATATGAGGAAGCGGTATCGCTTATAGTGAAACATGTACACGACCTAGGTGGAAAACTGATCATGAGTGGAATGGGTAAAGCCGGGCAAATCGCCTTGAATATCGCTACCACCTTTAGCTCGACCGGTACACCTGCTTTTTTCTTACATCCCAGCGAGGCACAACACGGAGATCTGGGAATCGTATGCAAGAACGATATCATGTTATTGATCTCCAATTCAGGAAAGACACGTGAACTGGTGGAATTGGTAGATCTCACGAGGGGTTTGGTGCCAGACATGAAATTTATCGTTATCACCAGTAACCCGGATAGTCCTCTAGCCGCCGAGGCGAACGTATGCCTGTTGACCGGCGCTCCCAAGGAAGTTTGCCCGTTAGGCCTTACGCCGACTACCTCCACGACCGTCATGACGGTAATAGGCGATATCCTCGTGGTCGGAACCATGAAGCGTATCCATTTCACCAACAAGGATTACGCCAAGCGCCATCACGGGGGCTACTTAGGCTCCAAGAGCCGTGAGCTAAGCAAGAATGAATAACAAACCAGTATATAGTCATGAGAAAAGTCTTTGGTATAGGAGAAACCATCCTCGATATCATTTTCAGGAACGACCAGCCACAGAAGGCCGTTCCCGGTGGTTCCGTTTTCAACGGATTGATATCATTAGGTCGATTGAATGTCCCCGTATCCTTTATCAGCGAGCTGGGCAACGACCGGGTTGGCGACATGATTCGGGATTTCATGGAAGATAACCACATCACGACCGAGTTCGTAGACCGTTTCCCCGATGGGAAAAGTCCTATATCACTCGCTTTTCTGGACGACGATAAGAACGCTAATTATATCTTCTACAAGGATTACCCGGCGCAACGGCTGGAGGTGCCCCTGCCTAAGATCGAGAAAGACGATATTTTCGTGTTTGGCTCTTATTATTCCCTGAACCCGGTCTTGCGGACTCGTATGGTAGAATTTCTGCAATACGCCCAAGAACGGAAAGCGATCATCTATTACGATCCCAATTTCCGCAAGGCACACGCTCATGAGGCGATCCGCCTCATGCCTACCGTACTGGAAAATCTGGAATTCGCCGACATCGTCCGGGGCTCGGACGAGGACTTCCAGAACCTTTATGGCAAGAGCGACGCACAGAAGGTTTACAAAGAGCATATTCAGTTTTATTGTGATCGTTTCTTAACAACTCACGGGGCAAACGGAGTCAATCTCCACACCCGTAATTTCACACGACATTTCGATTCCCCGCAAATCCAGCCGCTTAGTACCATCGGCGCCGGCGACAATTTTAACGCGGGTATTATCTACGGACTTCTAAAGTATGACGTACGCCATGCCGACCTTCCCTCTCTGGATCAGGATACTTGGGGAAAAATCATCCGCTGCGGAATGGACCTCGCCTCCGAGGTTTGCCAAAGCTATGATAATTATATATCCAAGGAGTTCGCGGCGAAGTATGTTAGTCAGTCTTAAATATCATTAATGAAGAAGCGGGAAAAACTTGTTTTACTATCTTTGTAAGGAAAGCTTATTATAATAGAAGACAATGTTAGGAAAGATTCTCTCTCTATTCGCCAGTGTGATCCTGTTAGTGGGTTGTTCCTCTAACGCGCCCGACATACGAGCGATTTGCCTACGTGATGACATCGGAAATTACGTGATAAAATGGGAAACCGATCCGGTAATGGAGGGGATTGTCAAGATGACCGTGTCCGACAACCCGGATCTTTTCACCAACGAGTCCCCGATCATTTACGCCAACATCAAGGATGGCGTGGCTACTTACATCACGAACGATAATATCTCACGTAAGTATTTCCGCCTTTCTTTTAATGATAAATACGCACGGATCATCGGGGCACGCTCGGCGGTTATGGATAGTGTACAGAATTTCCGGGATCTAGGCGGTTATACCTCTACAAACGGGAAGACGGTGAAATGGGGCAAGGTATTTCGCTCCGGCGAGTTAAGCAGCTTGAGCGAATGGGACTCCATCCGATTGGATAATCTAGGGATCAAGACCATCATCGACCTCCGTACGAACCAAGAAACCCTCACCGCCCCTATCAAATATACGAAAGCAAATATCCTGCAAATCCCCATCTCGGTCGGCAAGATCGCCGATGCCCCCCAACGTGTTATCGAGGGACGAATGCGGAAAGGAGACGCCGGGGTATATATGGAAGACGAGTACCTGCAATTCGTGACAGATAATACCGATCAGTTCGCCAAGGTACTGGAACAGTTCCAGAACGAGGATAATTACCCCATTCTCATCAGTTGTTCCTACGGAAAGGATCGTACCGGGTTTCTCACCGCCATGTTACTCGCCGCCTTGGATATTCCCCGGGATGCCATCATGGAAGACTACTTGACATCCAATCAATATATCGATACGAGTCATTTAGCTGATATCGTGAAACATCTCTCCACAGACGCCCAAGAAAGCATTACGGTCTTCCTTACAGCCAACGAGGGACTCATGGACTTGGTTTTTAACAAAATCAAGAAAGAGTATGGCTCTACCGAAAAATATTTATCCAAAGGATTACGTCTTACTGATAAGAAACGTGAAAGGCTAAAAGATATATTACTTTATTGATATGAATCCGAATTATTTACGTACCTTTGCGGCCACTGAATATTATCATATATACACAATCGCATTTTGAAAACATTTGAAGAATTAGGAGTTGCCGCACCGATATTAAAGGCAATTCAAGAGATGGGCTATGAATCGCCCATGCCCGTACAGGAAGAAGTGATTCCTTTCTTACTGGGAGAAGATAACGACGTAATCGCATTGGCACAAACAGGAACCGGCAAGACAGCCGCTTACGGCCTGCCGATCCTGCAAAAGATCAATGTCTCTCAATATCAACCTCAAGCGCTTATCCTTTGTCCGACACGCGAGCTTTGCCTACAGATAGCGGACGATTTGAACGATTATTCTAAATACATCGATAACCTGAAGGTTCTCCCTGTATACGGAGGTTCCAGTATAGAGAGCCAGATCAAGACACTGAAGAGAGGCGTACACGTGGTAGTGGCTACCCCGGGACGTTTGATCGACTTGATGAACCGCAAGACGGTTGACTTAAGCAACGTAAAGAACGTCATCCTCGATGAGGCGGACGAGATGTTGAACATGGGTTTCACCGACAGTATCAACGAGATCTTGGCGGCTATACCGGAAAACCGAAATATGCTGCTCTTCTCCGCTACCATGCCGAAAGAGATCGCCTCTATCACCAAGAAATACATGAAGGATCCGAAAGAGATCGTCATTGGCAGGAAGAACGAGGGAAACAAGAATATCCGCGACATTTATTATATGGTTCGTGCGCAGGATAAATATCTCGCCTTGAAACGTCTAGCCGATTATTACCCGAACATCTACGGTATCATCTTCTGCCGTACCCGTAAGGAGACACAGGAGATCGCCGATAAATTGATTCAAGACGGTTATAACGCCGACTCCTTGCACGGCGAGCTGAGCCAAGCGCAACGTGACTACGTGATGCAGAAGTTCCGTATCAAGAATATCCAGTTATTGGTCGCTACGGACGTAGCCGCACGTGGTTTGGACGTGGATGACTTAACCCATGTAATCAATTACGGTCTGCCGGATGAGGTAGAATCTTATACCCATCGCCGCGGACGTACGGGCCGTGCGGGAAAAACGGGTATCGCTATCTCTATCTGCCACGTAAGGGAAAAAGGCAAGATTCGCGAGATCGAACGGATCATCAACAAGAAATTCGACAGGGGCGAGATGCCTACCGGTGAGCAAATCTGTGAGAAGCAATTGTTCAACTTGGTGGACCAGATCGAGAAAGTGAAAGTGAACGAGGAGGAAATCGCCAGTTTGATGCCTTCTATCTACCGTAAATTGGAATGGCTGGATAAGGAAGATATCATCAAACGTGTCGTATCCTTGGAGTTCAACCGGATGATCGACTATTATAAAGATAACGATGATATCGAGGTTGTAGACGAGAACGCTCCCCGAGAGAGAGGTAAACGGGGTGGCAGAGGCGAAGCGGAAGAAGGTTACACCCGTTTCTTTATCAACTTCGGAAAGACAGACGAGCTTACGCCTCCTCAACTTATTGAGTTAGTCAACAAGTGCGTACCGGGCAAGGTTCGTATCGGTCGTATCGACTTACGTGATAATTTCTCATTCTTCGAGGTAGAAGAGGGAGAAGCCAACCGTGTCATGGACTCGATGAACGGCTTCGAGGTAGACGGACGACGTATCTCCGTGGAACCGGCGCAAGCGAAAGGCGAGGGAGGAAAAGGTGGACGTAGTCCTCGTGGAGGCAGTCGTGGAGGCAATGGCTTCCGAGACAGACGGGATAGCGGTAGAGGAGGCAGAGACAGCCGCCGGGAAAGTGACCGTGGCGGCAGACGTTCCAGCCGTAGTGACGACAAACCGAAGCGCAAATTCTATGAGGACACTCCTCGTAGCAGGAAGAAACGCAAGTAACATACAACTTATACATAATTTATCAAAGAAGCGTGGTTCGTTTATTACGGATCACGCTTCTTTTATTGTATATTTACAGCCGGAAAATCACAGTCAATCACAAATTCAAAGATAAGTCACATGAAGACACTGCTTAAACATCTTTCCTGCTTTTGCCTCTTCTTTATATTCGGAGCAGACTATGCCATAGCGCAAAACTACCAACATGATTTTGACCAAGTCGTAAAGAAGGTAGATGACCTCCTATGGTACGAGAAAGTGGGCGACATCGCCCATATCGACAAAGTCTACCTTTGCGGCCCCGCCCGCTGGAAAGAAACGAATCCTACCGGGATGAGCGCCGGAAACGAACTGAAATTCTGGACTTATATCTTCATCCCTAAAAGTGTGGATCCCGACAAGAAATATCCTTTGATCGTTCTCCCGCATAGTGGTGTACATGCGGATTTCAACACGTATTACGCCCATATCGTCCGGGAACTGATCGCCCAGGAATACATCGTGGTCTCCGCTGAATACCGGGGTAGCACGGGGTATGGCAAAGCTACTTACGATAATATCGATTACGGAGGATTGGAAAACGAGGATGTCTACGTTAGTCGTAATTATATGGTAGAGAATTTCGATATTGTAGATGCCAATCGTATCGGTATCATGGGATGGAGCCACGGGGGAATGATCACACTGATGAACCTCTTCACCTACCCCGGTAAATATAAATGCGGTTTCGCCGGAGTACCGGTAAGCGACGTGATCATGCGCATGGGATATTCCACCGATGATTATCGGAAAATCTTCTCCGACGAAGGCCATATCGGGAAGACTCCCCGGGAGGATATGGCGGAATACAAACGCCGCTCACCGGTCTGGCACGCGGAAAAACTACAAGATCCCCTGCTCATCCATACCAATACTAGCGACGATGACGTGAACGTAGTGGAAGTAGAGCATATGATACGCGCTCTCAAGGCCGAAGGAAAGAAGTTCGACTACAAAATATTCGACCGTGCTCCCGGTGCCCATAGCTTCGACCGGACCGACACGAAACAAGCTTCCGAGATACGACTCGGCATCTACCAGTTCCTCGCCAAGCATCTAAAACCCAATAAGCCATTCAAATCCGTAAAAGACGTACGAAAAGCGGCCTACAAATTTAATTGATACAAACATCTAAATAACACAAGAAAGATGAAGAAACTTTTTACCTATGTTCTTATGCTTTGCGCCAGCCTATCCGTTTCGGTAGCGCAACAAATCCAGTATCCGGAGCCGATCTTGAACCCGGAGAGTTGTACGAGTATCATGGTCGGTAAAAAAGCCTCGGCGGATGGCTCCGTGATGACTAGCCACACCTGCGATAGCAATTACCGCACTTGGATGGATATCGTACCTTCCGCCTCGTACGATCACGATACGACAACCACGGTCTATACCGGACGTATGCATACCGAATATGCCGAGGGAACCCGGGGGATGATAACGAAAGGAACACTGCCCGAAGCGCAGTCTACGTATCAATTCCTCAACACGGCCTATCCTTGCCTGAACGAGAAGCAACTAGGCATCGGGGAAACAACAATCACCGGCCGGAAAGCCCTTGTCAACAAGAAAGGTATGTTCATGATCGAGGAACTTCAGCGAATCGTCTTACAACGTTGCACGACCGCCCGTGATGCCATCCGTGTGATGGGCGAGTTGATCGAGAAATACGGATATGGCGACTGGGGCGAGTGCCTTACGATAGCGGATCCGAAAGAGGTATGGCATTTCGAGGTCTTCGGCGAGGGTCCGGATAAGATCGGTGGCGTATGGGCGGCGATCCGTATCCCCGACGATCATGTAGGCGTATCGGCGAATATCCCGCGTATCTCTAAGGTCGATCCGAAAGATACGGACAATTGCATGGCTTCCGCCAACGTATTCGAGGTAGCCAAGCGCATGGGCTTCTGGGACGGAAAGAAACCGTTCCGTTTCTGGGAAGCGTATGCCGGTGGGAACTATGCCGGTGAACTGAAATCATTCAGTATCCGTGAGTTCTTTATATTGAATAAATTAGCGCCTTCCTTACGTTTATCGTATGACGCGGAAGAACTTCCCATCAGCGTAAAACCGGACCGGCAAGTATCCGTAACGGATGTGATGGCTCTCCTCTCCGAAACGTACGAGGGTACGGAATACGATATGACCCAGAACTTGAAAGTAGCCGTAAAGAAAAAAGATAGTAACGAGACCGATACGGTTATCAGTCCGGTAGCCAATCCTTGGATGACTCGGGATATGGTGAACATGTTGAATGGGTTAAAACCGGACGCCGTAAAAAGCTACCGTTTGGTTGCCGTACCACAATGCTCCTACTCTACCGTGATCCAGTTACGTGACTGGTTACCCAATGCAGTAGGCGGCGTGGTTTGGATGGCCTATGATAATCCCGGACAAAGCCCCCGCATCCCCATCTTCTGTGGGACGAAAGATCTCCCGGCTTGCTTCAAGGTTTGCGGACAGCACCGTTACCGGGAAGATGCCGCCGTATGGGCTTTCCGTCGTGCCAATAAACTCGCTACCGTACGTTGGGGAGCGACTAAAGATCGTATGAAAGCATCTATCGCCCATTTTACGGAGAAAGGGCAGACAGAACTTCCTTTCGTAGAGAGCCGTTACAAAGAGATTCTTACCCAACAAGGTGAGGAGGCCGCAAAAGAATACCTAACCGGATATACCGCCGATTTCGCCGGAGCCACGATGCTACGCTGGAGAGAAATGGGAGACTCATTCTGGACCCAATTCGAAAGAGGCTTCTAATCACCACATCCGATAGTAGAGACGAGGCACACCCCGTCTCTACAATAATAATATAAACTTAAATTCATATACAATGAGAACATTCATTCTATCATGCGCCTTAGCGTTAGGTTCCTTGAGCACATTCGCTCAAGGCTACCAATTTACGGATGTAGTAAAGGTACCCGCCACGCCAGTCAAGAATCAAGCATCCACGGGAACCTGCTGGTGCTTCGCCACGACCTCTTTCATGGAGTCGGAATTACTCCGTATGGGAAAAGGGACGTACGATCTCTCTGAGATGTTTATCGTCCGCCAGAAATACATGAACCAGTTGCAGGATAATTATGTCCGCCAAGGCAGAGGTAATATCGGTCAAGGAAGTCTCTCCCACACCTTCATGAACGCTTTCAACCAAGTAGGTATCGTTCCGGAAGAGGTGTACTCGGGTATCAACTACGATTCCGACCGGCACAATCATGCCGAGATGGTAAAATACATCAAGGCGATCGCAACGACAGCCGTGGACATGAAGAAACGCAGCCCGGAATATTACAAACTAATCGATAACCTATTCGATACCTACCTAGGCAAGCTTCCGGAGAAATTCACTTATCAAGGCAAGGAATATACCCCGAAGACATTCGCCGCCTCCCTAGGGTTGAATATGGACGATTATATCGAGCTGACAAGCTTCACGCATCATCCGTA
Organism: Parabacteroides sp. CH2-D42-20; assembly: GCF_003670185.1. Classification (NCBI taxonomy): domain Bacteria; kingdom Pseudomonadati; phylum Bacteroidota; class Bacteroidia; order Bacteroidales; family Tannerellaceae; genus Parabacteroides; species Parabacteroides sp. CH2-D42-20. Next base: position 71,508 of record NZ_RAYG01000013.1, read on the forward strand.
TTACCAGAAATTCGAGGTAGAGGTTCCCGATAACTGGGAACATGCGCAAATGTATAACCTCCCGTTGGATGAGATGATGCAAGTCGCGGATTATGCTTTAAATAATGGTTACACGGTATGTTGGGATGGCGACGTGAGCGAGAAAGGCTTCTCTTTCAAGAATGGCGTGGCGATCAACCCGGAGGTAAAGAAGGTGGAAGATTACTCGACTACCGACCGTGCTCGCTTTGAGAAAATGGACGAGAAGGAACGTCTGGAGGAAGTCTACAAATTCGAGAAACCTTTCCCGGAAGTAAACGTCACCCCGCAGGTCCGTCAAGAAGGCTTCGAGGCATTCGTCACCACCGATGACCATTTGATGCACCTTACCGGCATCGCCAAGGATCAAAACGGCACGAAATATTATATCACGAAGAACTCTTGGGGAACCGAGCGTAATACTTTCGGCGGATACTTGAACATGTCCGATAGTTTTGTCCGTGCCAAGACGATCTATATCATGGTACATAAGGATGCGATACCAAAGGCAATCAAGTCTAAATTAGGCATTTAGAACTTCCCTATCGTATAGGATATTACAATGCCCATCGTAAGGTTGTTAGAATAGGCATTCAAAGCACCTTACAATGGGCATTATTAGCTCCTTAGAATGGGCATCCGCGGAAATCATGGATGCCCATCTCTTTTTTCTCTCATCGAACGAGCCTCAACTCTTCAATCAACCTTGGGCATTTACCCCATTTATCGATCATGAAAAGGACATAGCGGATATCTACGCCGATGCAACGTTGCAAATCCGGTTCAAAAGCGATATCACCACTCATCGCCTCCCAGTTACCGTCGAAAGCAAGTCCGATCAAACGGGCGTTTTTATCGAATACCGGGCTACCGGAATTACCACCAGTGATATCATTGTTCGAGAGGAAGCACAGCTGCAATTCCCCTTTTTCATTCGCGTAAGGTCCGAAATCACGGCTACGAACCAGATCCAGTATCTCCGGTTGTACCCAGAACTCATCGCTCGTCGGGTCCTCTTTCTCTAGGATACCTTTATCCGTTGAGTAATAATTGTACCATGCGGCATCATAAGGACGATACCCTCCGATAGAACCATAGCTTAAACGCATCGTGAAATTAGCGTCGGAAGACAAAGCTTTCTCCGGATACATCTCCTTCAAGCCAGCGAAATACAACCGTTCTCCCTTAGCGATATCATACTCCGCATCGCCCATCAACTGCTGTAACTGGAAGATAGACACCAATACGGACAAGCTCAGTTCCGCCGCCGGATCTTTTCTCAATTTCTCATATTGCTTCGGATTTCTCAACATCTCGGCGATCTTGTCGTATGACAATAAGGAAGTCTTTTTAAATACATCCGCCGCATATTTCTCATAATTTCCTTTATACTTCTTATCAATGCTCGTATAAATATCCGGCAAGAACTCCGGAGATACACGTTCTTTCGCGATCTTCATCATCGCGGCCAATACCTTCTGATCCAAAGACGGCTCGTAATCCTTGAAGAACGGTTGGATACGATCCTCTAAAAAGACAGTAATCTCTTCCGGAGTAGCTCCGTTTATATCCACCGATTGCACCATACGAGCCAAACGAATAATCTCCGCTCCACTGGAAAACGCCTCATTCAAATAGGTCAACGCCTCCCTATACTTATTGGTCGAGGTATATCCTTTTTCCAACAAATTCAAGACCTCGCCATATTTAGCGCCCCGGGCTTGATCTTTCGCTACCCAATCAGCAAAAGCCGTCTCTTCCGCACGTTTACGTTCGATCACGTTTAGATTCGCCAATCCTTTATTCATACCGATCGAGTTCTTCCAATAATTGGAGCTTCCCGCATACTTAGAAGCATATTTGATACGTACAGCGTCGCTAGCCAACATCGCCTCTTTCCAGATGCCCTGCTTGATGCCACGCACCTCGATACGAGGCTTATTACTATTCTCGATACGCTGTTGCACGCCCCAAGAGCACAAATAACGATCCGTGCTTCCCGGAAAACCGATTGTCATGGCATAATCTTTATCTTGATAGCCTTGCATAGACACCTCCGCTACATATCTCGGGGTATAAGGCTTATTATCCGCGTTGTATTCCGCCGGTTTATTATCTGCGTTGGCGTACACACGGAATACGGAAAAATCACCGGTATGCCGAGGCCACATCCAGTTATCCGTATCGCCACCGAACTTACCGATAGAGCTAGGCGGAGCGAAAACCATACGCACGTCACGATAAACATCGTACACCACCAAGAAATATTTATTATTGCTATAGAAAGGGACAACATCAGCCGCTAGGAACTCATTATTTCCCACGGAATCACAAATCACACGACCGATAGAATCAGCCGCCGACAAACGCTGGAACTCATCCTCGATACCGGAGATCTGGCTGTTGATACGATCGCTCACGTCTACGGTCTCTTTCAGGTAACGTACCGTCAAGCCTGGAACCGGAAGTTCTTCCTGTTTACTTTGAGAGACAAAACCATCTTTCAGATAGTCGTGCTCCACACTACTCAACTGCTGGATGGCTCCGAAACCACAATGGTGATTCGTGAAGATCAATCCCTCGTTAGAGACCGTAATACCGGTACATCCCCCACCGAAGATTACCACGGCGTTCGCCACGCAAGGATCCGTCTCACTATACAACTGATCATAGGATGGGGTAAAACCCAACTCGGCCATTCTCGCCAAATTCTGCTTATTTAATTCCTTCAGCACCCACATGCCCTCATCGGCATATAACTGGCCGGAAGCGGCTAAAAGCAACAAAGCCGCCCACACTCTTTTCATCAACTTCATTCTACTCTGATTAGTCTAAATTATTCGATTAGTAATTTAATATTTTTCATTTCCACACGAGCCGACAGCCATTCCCTGATCTTCTTACGTTCCGCATCTTTAATGATCGTCTTACTTTTCAGATAAACCAGCATAACCGTATCCGGCTTCGCCGTCTCCGTATTCACAATATACGTATTCGAGCAAGATGCCTCAACTACATAGGGGAAAAGAACCTTCATCTCCGGGATCAACTCGGATGTCAAACGCCTATAACTCTGATATTTGTCAACCTGTCGTTTTAACGAATCTATCTGGATGGTCTGCGCACGTAGTACCTCCTCGCTATTCTTATATAAATCCTGCATCAAGAGGCTTTTCAACTCATTGATATCCGTGGCCTCTTGTCCGAAGCCTTGTTGCACGACTAAATGCACATCTTTCAATCCATACTTAGGCAATTTAGCCCGGGCGTTAGCGATCATCTCATCCGGTACCGTCTGGCCGATCAAGACTACTTTCACCTCCTTTTTCTCGCTCGTATCCGTAACGACCTTATTCAAGATTTGCGTATTCGGGAAAGTCAACTCCTCCGATACGAAGTTACGTACCCGATCATTGAAATAACTACTCCGGATCAAGTTATAACTCAAGAAAAGGCTCGGCACGATCGTGAAAAAAACAATGATACCCACGTAACGAGTCACGATCTTTTCCCGTTGTTTATCCAAGAAAACTTTCTTCGGATATTTCAACAAACGAACGACGACAAACGTAGCCAAACTGATAAAAACCGTATTGATAAAATACAGATAAAAAGCACCGAAAAAGTAATACAAATTGCCACTCGCCAACCCGAATCCAGCCGTACAAAGCGGAGGCATCAAAGCCGTAGCGATAGCTACACCCGGAATCACGTTACCCTTACTCTTTGTCGAGCTCGCCACGATTCCGGCCAGACCGCCGAAGAAAGCGATCAATACATCGTATACCGTAGGTTGCGTACGGGCAAGCAACTCGCTTTGCGCCTCGCTGATCGGTGAGATCAAGAAATATAAGGTGGAGGTAATCACGCTAAAAATAGTAGCGGTAGCGAAATTACGGAACGAACGCTTGATCAACTCGAAATCGGAGATTCCCAATCCCAAGCCGAATCCCATGATCGGTCCCATCAACGGCGAGATCAGCATGGCGCCGATAATCACGGCCGTAGAGTTCGTATTCAATCCGAGAGAGGCCACAAATGTAGCGAAAATAAGTACCCATAAATTTGTCCCCTTAAATTCGACTCCCTTCTTAATAGATTCTATCGTGTCCAGTTCGTCCTCTTTGTCCTGCCTGACGTCGAAATTACGGACAAAAAAATCCATAATCTGTTTATGTAGCAATCCTTTTTCCATGCGGTATTAATCTTGTCCCATATTTATGCAAAGATATTTCAATTGTTTGTTTTTCTAACTATCTAATCGTTTTTTTATAGTGAGATTACGTATATTTGCACTTGTAACACAACAAAAAGAGATCCTATTTGTATGAAACGATATCTAATGCTTTTATGCTTATTGTTTATGTCCTTTGTCGTTTCATCTCAAACGACCACACCAGACTCACTCAAAAACGCCTTGCAAAAAGCAACCTCCGAACGCTCAAGATTGGAAATCCTTACCAATTTAATGGACATCTCACGAAACGATGACATATTAGTAAACGCTAAACAACTCTATCAGGAAGCCTTAAAAGCGAATGACAATTACTATAAGGAAGCGGCATTGACCGAGATTCTCCGGCATTATATCAACACGGACCAAACCGATAGCGCAAATGTCTATATCGCCAAAGCCGAGCAGGAGCTAAAAGGAGAAGCCAGAGCCAGCCTCGTGTCGTTCATGAAAATGATACAAGATACGCGCGTCATATTCTATACATCCGGTGAACCGAGAAAGAAAGTCCTCATGAATTGCCTATTCAAGCTGGAAGAACCTGATAAATTGTCTCCCTACGAGAAAATAGCCTGCAATTATATACTTGGTATGGCTGTCAGCAACAGCATTATGGAAGAAAATATGCTTAAGGAGGACTTTAAGCAAGGAAGAGAATATTTCGACAATGTTCTGGCCGAGGCGGAAAAACTGCCCCTACGATATGCGTACAATTTCTTGCCTAACACCTATTTCATGCTATGCGCTTATGCGAGTAACCCTCAAGAACGAGGACAATATGCTACCCGTTACCTAAATACGATCTTAGGTTACTCTAACATCCCGGAGATGAGGAAACGTCCTTACGCAGTCAACAAACGTCAATTATTAAGCGCTTATTCAAACCTTGCCATTAGCGCCGAGGCTATTGGAAAGGATTTGGCGACCTCTTATTACCGTAAGTTCATGAATCTGCTGAAGGCTTATCCGGAATCAGCTAGCGCCGCCCCGGAGTATGAGCTCTACTACACCTCATCGAATTATTACCTAGGTATTAAGGACTATAAGAAATTCATTGAGTTCAGTGACTCTTTGATCAATTTCTCCAAACAGATACCGCTTTACAAGGAACATGTAATCGCCTATGTGTCCGCGAAAGCTGCCGCTTACGACAGCCTCCGGATGTACAAGGAAGCCTATGAGACATCCAAGGAATACGCTGTATTGCTAGACACCTTACGTATGCAAGAACTCAGGAAGAAAATGGAAAATCTGGAGATCGAGAAAGGGGCGAACGAGTTGGTGATCGAAAAGAGATCATTGGAATTGGAATTACAGAAAAGCAAGAAAGAGAATTACCTGTATATATCCTTATTGCTTCTAGCTTTATGCGCCGTGTTCTATATCTTTTTCCGGCTAGGCAAAATGAGATCCCTCTATCGGGCATTGCAGAAGTCTAACGAGCTGGTCTTGATAGCGAACCAGAAAGCACAAGAAAGCGAGGAGATGAAGACCGCCTTCATCCGGAATATGTCGCATGAGATACGGACTCCCTTAAACGCAATCAACGGTTTCTCGGAACTCATCACCAACGACGATATCTCCATGGACGAGAAACAGGCTTTCAGCCGTATTATCTATGAAAACTGTTACCACTTGACTTCCATGCTGAACAATCTCCTTGAGATCGCCCAGCTCGATAGCGGCAATGATTCCCTTCCTCTTGTTCCCACACGTATCCATGAGCTTTGTTTACATGAGATGCAACAGGTAAAGAAATATCAAGAGAAGCCGGAGATCAACTATGTGGTGGAAGGCGATAAGGAGAATGATATGGTCTTGACCAACCGTGCTTATTTCAGTTTGATCATCTCGCATCTGCTGGCAAACGCGAATAAATTCACGGAGAAAGGAAGCATCACGCTTTCATACCATCTGGATAGCGGAGCCAATTTAGTGACCTTGTCGGTAACAGATACGGGTTGCGGCATCCCTCAAGACAAACAGGAATGGATATTCGAGCGTTTCACGAAGACCAATGATTTCATTCCCGGCTCTGGCCTGGGGCTTTACCTATGTCGCTTGATCGTTAACCGGCTAAACGGTAAGATAAAGACAGATCCGTCTTATACGAAAGGCTCACGCTTCGTTATCACGATGCCAATCGCCACGCCGTCCAAACCCTCCGAACCTACCGATTAACGAAAGAAACGTCCTACGTACGGGAGTTCTCGTAAAGGTAAATCCCTTTTAACCATAAATGCGATGAATACGCCTAATAAGATCGTGCGGTATCCCAACCGGAGCCATTCAGACTGTATCGGCAGTGCCATGCCTGCCACGTATAACACCGTCGCCACTCCGAAATAAAGAAACGCGGATTTCAAGTCGTACTCGATCGGGAATTTCTTTTGTCCTACAAAATAGGATAAAAGCATCATCAATAAATTACAAAAGAACGATGCCCACGCACAAGCCATATAACCGTACGAGGGACCGAACAGCAAGATGATAGAGACCGTGGCCACACATCCGATCGTGGAGAAATAGGCGCCCCATCGTGTCTGGTCAATCAGCTTATACCATAAGGAGAGGTTGAAATAAATACCGAAGAACAACTCGCCCAGCATCACGATCGGCACCACCCGTAATCCAGGATAATAGGCCGGCCCGACAAAGTACTTCAAGATATCGATATAGAACATTACCCCGAGGAAGATAAACAAGGCGAATATGATGAAATATTTCATCGCTTCCGAGTAGGCTTTCTTATTATCATCGCTCTTGTTTTTAGCGAAAATAAACGGCTCATAGGCATACCGGAAAGCCTGCGTGAACATCACCATCACCACGGCGATCTTGAAGCATGCGCCGTATATACCCAATTGCTCGTTCGCGTACTCCTTATCATCAAACAAGAATGGAAACAGGATCTTATCTGCCGTCTGGTTAAAGATACCGGCAATACCTAGAATGAGGATCGGGAAGGAATAACGCAAGATTTGTTTCAATACCGTTCCGTCTACTTTCGCCCGTATGCCCGGCAAGATATCCGGGATCAAAAGCAATAAGGTTATCAGTGTCGTAAACACGTTCGCCACGAATACATAGCCTACCCCATAATCCGGACGATAGAACCAGCTTATCGCCTCCGGATAGTGCGTATGCAACCACGGACAAGTGATCAAGAAGAATATATTCAAGATAATATTCAAGAAAATACTCAGCAACTTAATCCCGGCGAAACGCCATGCTTTTCCCTTATACCGAAGATAAGCGAACGGAATGCAACAAAAAGCGTCTACCGCCACGATACCCGCCATCATCCCGATATACTCCGGATGGTCGCCATATCCCAAGCCGGCACTAATAGATGGTAACAAGGCGAAAACCGCTACGCTAAACAGCGCCGAACTTCCCAGCAGGCAATACAGCACGGAAGCGTACACCCGCATCGGCTCTTGCTCCTCTTTCTTATTGATGAAACGGAAGAACCCCGTCTCCATGCCATAAGTAAGCAAGACCAGCAACAGGGCTGTCCAACCATATAAATTCGTCACGATCCCATAATCCCCTGTTCCGGCCAACACACGTGTGTACATCGGCACCAACATCCAATTCAGGAAACGCCCCACTATACTACTCAATCCATAAACGGCTGTCTCTTTAGCGAGCCGCTTCATTCCTCCTGCCATATCGTATCTGTCTAATCAAATAAAGAACCTTGTTCCCCCACCCGGCTGCGTCCCAGATGGGTATAAGCTAAATCGGTGACCTCACGGCCACGGGGCGTGCGTTTGATAAAGCCCTCTTTGATCAAGAAAGGCTCGTACACTTCTTCTAGCGTTCCGGGGTCCTCGCCCAAAGCCGTGGCGATCGTCGTTAATCCGACCGGGCCTCCCTGGAATTTATCAATGATCGTCGTCAGCAACTTATTATCGATCTGATCCAAGCCATACCGGTCTATATTCAACGCCTCCAAAGAGAAGCAAGCGATCGCCTTATCGATATCTCCGTTCCCCTTCACTTGAGCGAAATCACGCACACGGCGCAATAAAGCGTTGGCGATACGAGGCGTACCCCGGCTACGGGAAGCGATCTCCCTAGCGGCGTTCAACTCACATTTTACATTCAAGATATTAGCACTACGGAGCACGATCTTCGTCAGCGTCTCCATATCATAATACTCCAAGTGCATATTGATACCGAAACGGGCACGCAGCGGACTAGTCAGCAAGCCGCTACGGGTCGTAGCGCCAATCAATGTAAACGGAGCCAAATCGATCTGTATCGAGCGAGCGCTTGGTCCTTTATCGATCACGATATCGATCCGGTAATCCTCCATAGCGGAATATAGGTATTCCTCCACGATCGGGCTCAACCGGTGAATCTCATCGATAAAAAGCACGTCGTTCTTCTCCAGCGAGGTCAATACCCCGGCCAGATCTCCCGGCTTATCCAGCACAGGCCCCGACGTGACCTTGAAACCAACCCCCAACTCGTTCGCTATAATATTCGACAACGTCGTCTTTCCCAACCCGGGAGGTCCATGCAAAAGCACATGATCCAGCGCCTCCTTACGCATGCGGGCAGCCATGACGAACACCTTCAGGTTCTCCACCACCTTCGCCTGCCCGCTGAAGTCACGGAGCGAAAGCGGCCGAAGCACGTTCTCGTACTCTCGTTCGTTTTCCGGCATCCGGGCATCCCTTATATCAAAATCATCTTCCATATTCACGTTCATTGACTTGCAAAGATAATGTTAAACAACACATTCACGAAAATAGATGTATAAAATATTTTTCTAACAGTGAGAAAAGCATATGTTTGCTAAAGGGACACCTTTAAAAACATACTACCATGAAACTTATACTCACAATCTCTGCGATGATCCTGTTCCTGATAACGGGATGCGAAAGTGGTAAGCAACCGGCTAACGACTTTTTAACCGTGGATATCACGGCAAATTATCCGAAGAAGGAACTGATTCTTCAAGACTTTTTGGATGTGGAATACATCCCATTAGAAACGAATGAGGAATTCATAACCTCAGCCAGCATGCAAGCCATCGGCAAAAATCTCATAATCCTTAGAAACAAGAACGGACAAGACGGAGATATATTTATCTTCGACCGGACCGGAAAAGGCCAGAGAAAAATCAACCGCAGCGGCCAAGGTAGCCAAGAATACACGAATATCGGGTCTATTGCCCTCGATGAGGAGAAAGGTGAGCTGTTTATCAACAACTACTATTCGAGCCAGTTTATCGTATACGACCTGTCCGGAAACTTTAAGCGAACTTTAAAGTACGATAAAGATTTTAATTTCAATAGCGGGAAGATATACAATTTCGATCAAGACAACTTAATCTGCTACGATGAGATTGGCAATTATAAAAATCTGAGAAAAAGCGCATTTTGGCTCCTGTCCAAACAAGACGGGAGCATTGTCAAGGAAATCGAACTCCCTTATGAGCATAAGATATCACCGTTTTTATCGTAAGGACTCCACCTATCCGCTCTATGGCCCCGGAAGTATTTCTTTATCCAAGTATTCTTACCGACCGGTATTATTTCATGCAAACAACAAAGAAACAATGGGATTTTGAGAAAGAAACCGGATTCCCCAGAACCGACTTGGTATATGATAAACAAGAGGACGCTATCTTTGAGTGTGTCGTATATAATAACGATTTCGTAGATCAGACACCCGTTAATATGTGGTACGAACATGGAATACTAAAGATCATCAATAACGATGGGATCGCTTTCATAAAGAAACTAGAAGCCAATGAGTTGGTGGAAGCCTACGGGAAAGGTAAGCTGAAAGGCCGCTTGAATGAGATCGCAGCGGGATTGAATGAGGAATCCAACCCCGTGATTATGGTGGCTAAGTATAAGGAATAAAAACTTCTTACTTATTGTCTATTTTTCCAGACTTGTTTTTTATTCGTACATGTTTTTCGGAAAACACGTACGTGAATCCCCAAAAACACGTACGTGAATCCGTGAAAACATGTACGTGTTTTTACGGAAATCCGACAAGCATATTTATCCATCTTACTATCAGCGAGTTATAAATCGACTTCATAGTAAGATATTATTGTTGAAAATTTACTTCTAAAGATACGGTTCCTCTCCTATATTTTATGTAACTTTGCTTATAAGTCGCATAAAATATAGGACGATATGAACCAGACAATTTATCCCATCGGCATACAGAACTTCGAGAGCCTTCGCAAAGATGGTTATCTCTATATTGATAAGACCGCCCTAATCTACCAATTAGTAACAACCGGACGATATTATTTCCTCAGCCGCCCCCGACGCTTCGGGAAAAGCCTGTTGCTGTCCACGCTGGAGGCCTATTTCCAAGGAAAGAAGGAGCTGTTCGAGGGACTGGCAATGGAGAAATTGGAAAAAGACTGGATAAGATACCCCATCTTACATTTGGATTTAAATGCGGAGAGATATTCTGACCCTGGGGCATTAGAGAGTATATTACGACGTTATCTGAACCTTTGGGAAGACCTGTGGGGGAAAGACGAGAGAGAGATAACACCATCCGATCGTTTCACCGGCGTGATACGCCGTGCCTATGAGAGAACAGGACGGAGAGTGGTCATACTGGTAGACGAGTATGACAAGCCTTTGCTACAGGCGATCGGGAATCCGGAGTTACAGGAGGCCTACCGCTCTATACTGAAAGCGTTTTACGGCGTTCTGAAGAGCATGGACGGATATATCCGCCTAGCGTTCCTGACCGGCGTGACCAAGTTCGGCAAGGTAAGCGTATTCAGCGACCTCAACAACCTCATGGACCTGTCGATGGATAATCGGTACGTCGAGATATGCGGCATCACAGAGAAAGAGATACATGCCTATCTGGATGACGAAGTGAAGGAACTGGCTGATACCCAAATGACGACCTACGAGGAAACCTGCCTAAAACTCAAGCAACGCTATGACGGATACCATTTCACCGCCAAGTCCGAGGGTATATACAATCCATTCAGCCTATTGAATACCTTCGCTAAGATGGAATTCGGAGACTACTGGTTCGAGACCGGAACACCCTCCTACCTCGTGGAGCTGCTCAAGCACACCCATTACGACCTCTACGAGATGGCCAACACGGAGACCGACGCCGATGTGCTGAACAGCATCGACTCCGCCTCGAACAATCCCATACCCGTCATCTACCAAAGCGGGTATCTGACCATCAAGGGCTATGATCCTGAGTTTGGCATTTATCGACTGGGTTTCCCGAACAAGGAGGTGGAAGAAGGTTTCGTCAAATACCTACTTCCTTTCTATACGAGCATACAAGCCTCTAAGACCCCCTTCGAGATCGGACAGTTCGTTCGGGAGATACGGTCTGGCAATTACGACGCCTTCTTCCACCGCCTCCAAAGCTTCTTCGCCGACACACCCTACGAGGTGATCGCCGGGCAAAAGCCGGAGCGAGACACGGAGCTGCATTACCGGAACATCCTCTTCATCGTCTTCAAGCTGGTCGGCCTGTACACGCAAGTGGAGTACCATACCTCGAACGGGCGTATCGACCTCGTATTGCAAACCAACCAATACATCTATATCATGGAGTTCAAGCTCAACGGAACCGCCGAGGAGGCCCTGCGGCAGATCGAGGAGAAAGGCTACGCCCTACCCTTCGCCGGAGACGACCGGGAGGTCTTCAAGATCGGCGTGAACTTCTCTTCCGAGACCCGCAATATCGAGAAGTGGCTGGTTGGGTGAAAAAGTCATGTTTTTATCCAGATATACTTACTTTGCCGATACAGTATATATCCTATGCCCGGAGAAGATATACTTCAAGTGGCATCGAAGTATATCTTCTCCCCCAAAAGGCTCCTCAAGTGAATAACTAATCACTTCCCAACTCGTAAGCTTACGGCTACCCCTACTCGTAAGTTATTCATTTGACAAGCCATAAACAAACAGTTTACATCTAGCGTAACAATCTGTTATTCAATGCATTTACAACAGAAATAAAAACCGTTCAAAAAAGTCGGACTTTCCAGCCGGAATATCCTCGCCTTTTTGTATTATCTTTATCGCCAACAAATAATACGCAGATGAAGAAAAACATTGTTTTCCTGTTAATTCTAATACCTATTATATGGATCTCTTGCGATGGAATGGGCCATCAAACCATAGACTTCCGAAAAATAGAGAACCTTATGCCCCAACATCCGGATAGCGCCTTAATGCTCCTTGAGCAAATAGAGAACAAAGAAAACCTATCCCGAAAAGATAAGGCACATTATTATTTGCTGTTAACAGAAGCACAAGACAAAACTTTTGTTAAGCATGAAACCGACTCGCTGATCACGATCGCGACGGATTATTATGAGGAAACAGACGATCTGGAACGAAAAGCGAAAGCTTGGTATTACAAAGGACTGATAAATAATGACCTCGATCAACCAATGAAAGCACAAGAATGTTTTTTAAAGGCTTTGCGAGATGAAAAGCAAGTGAAAGACTATGCATTGCTAGGACGAATCAATAATCAGATAGGGATGCTCTACACTTATCAACATGTATATGAAAGAGCAATTCCTTATTTGAAACAAGCCAATAATTGTTTCGAAATGATTCGTGATACGATAGGACAGGCCTACGTGTTAAGAGACCTAGGAAGAGCATATACCGTAACTCAACAACTCATCGATGCAATAGAGGTTTACCGTGAGGCATTACCTTATGCCCCTGCTATGGGTAACGGAACTATTCCCAATGAATTAGCCAATATTTATTTAGAAAAGGGAGAGTATGAGGTAGCCGCAAAATATATAGATCAGGCCTTACGGCTTTTTCGAACAGAGGAGTCACGTTTTCCGACCCATTTGGTGCTAGGCAAATACTATTTAGAGACAGCGCAAATCGATTCCTCGGAATATTATCTGCAAAAGGCATTAAGCAGCCCTTCTTTACAAACTCATGCGGGAGCATTGAAATATCTGTCATATGTAAAAGAAAAACAATCCGCATGGATAGAGAGTATCACTTTAAATAAAAGATATGAAGCGTGCAGAGACTCTATCGATAGAATCGTGGAAACAGAGTCAATCCGGAGAATGGATTATTTTTACAACTATCAGAAAATTCAAGAAGCACTATACCAGTCTCAAATAAAAGTAATGAAAAAAGATAAGGAACGCTATCTGTATGCTTTGATTATCTGTGCATGTGTTTTTATAAGCTTAGGGATTTATTCTTATTGGCGAAGAAGAGAGAAAGAAATAAAAAACCAAAAAGAGATATTGGAGCAGACTATCGAGAAACAACGTCAAAACAATCTCCGGATAAAAGAAGAAAACAGACAACAGATTGAGAAATTGCAAGAACAACTAATAGCCATGGAAAAAGAGCGACAAGAAGGATGGGAAGGTCAACAGCTCTTGCAAGAGAAGAGAGTACTGGAAATTCATAATGAGAGTATAGATGCTGATGAAAAGAGGCAATCTTTACGGATTGCTCAAATGGAAGACTCTGATATTTATAAAAAAATCCATACGGAAGACTGTGTAAAACTAACCGATGATGAATGGAGAGCATTAGAAAAACTATTAGATCAAACCTTCAATAACTTTACGGCACGATTAAAGAAGAGCTATCCGAAGATCTCCTATAAGGAAATACAGGTTTGTTACTTGACAAAGATAAAACTTAGCTCTACAAAGATGACAAAGATATTGCGATACAATAGCTCGCCACTCCGTTCTCGTCTCTATAAAAAAATCTTTAAGAAAACTGGAAGCGTTCAGGATTTTAATTCGTTTATCGCTGGTTTTTAACTCTATACAAATCAGAACAGGTTCAGAACAAAAATATGTTCTGAACTTTGTTCTGGATTTCTTGCCTTACCTTCATTAAACTTTTTAAATTGCAAAAAATTTAAACCATAAGATATCATGAATAAGCATTTGTTGACCTTATTAATTATCTGCTTAGGTATATTTTTACCTCAAGTAGTATTGGGAGATACCGTTCCAACCGAAGGAACATGGGGTAAAGAAAGATATCGTTCGATAATCCCCAATCCTCCAACGGTATCAATCGACGGAAATTTATTGAGCATACATTTTATAGATGCTCTGGATGATTTGACTGTCCAAGTTGTAAATGAGCAAGGAGCTATCCTATATAACGAAGTAGTCTCCGGCGAAGCAGGTGAATGTGTATCCATCTCTTTAGATCAGGCTGGCACAGGATGCTTTTATCTAGTGTTAGAACATCGCCTAGGGCAGCTTACGGGAGATTTCATCATACAAAATAATTAGGTATTATTCTTTATCATATGCAAGCTTCAGGATTAAACAGTATTATATAGTTGATCCATCACTATTGTGATAATCACTGTACAGTGCCCCCAATGATACGTTTTTCCTGGATGCTTGCATTGAATTATGTTATTAGGAATTCTAAGCATAACCTAACAAAAATACTAAGTTTGTCATTAATCAAGAACTAATACATATTATGATAATCTACGACCCTAAAATAGCGATTCTCCTTATAGCCTTTAATCGATCAAATATAAAGCAAGTATTTGATCGTATCAAAGTGGTGAAACCGAGAAGACTATATATAGCAGTAGATGAATCAACTAATGACACACAGTGTAAAATATGTAAGGAAACAACGTCCATTGTTTCCCACATTGATTGGGAATGCCAAGTATTTAAACTATATCAGGGAAAAAATCAAGGATACGACAAACACTGTTTTCATTCGATTTCTTGGTTCTTCGAGCAAGAGCCCGAAGGAATCATACTAGAAGATGACTGTGTACCCTCTCTTTCATTCTTTGGTTTTTGTACGACATTACTAAAAAAATTCAGAAACGACGAACGCATCGGACATATATCCGGAAGTAATTATCAATTCGGTAAAAACAGGGGAGACGGAACTTACTATTATTCTAACCTAACCCACGTATCCGGATGGGCTGGTTGGAGACGAGTTTGGCAAGAGCACTGCCTTAACGAAAACAAGTACGATCTTTTTAACCAACTGGATTACTTATCAAATTTACCTTCTCACGCTCCATTCCAATATCGCTGGAACAGGCTCTTCAATATAGCAAATCACAGTAATGAACATTTTTGGGAGGTAAAATACGCATACACGAACCTTATCAATAATCGATTATCGATCATTCCAAACAAAAATTTAATAACAAAGATCGCATATTATGACAAAATGCCCCATGCTATAAAAAATCATCCATTTACCAACATCAAAAACGAGGAAATCGACCATATTGTTCATCCATCTTTCATCTGTCCGGACATAGAAGCCGATTTATATTCACAAACCAAAGAATATAATACATCTTTCGAGGAACTGTATATGCCTAAAGAATACTTTTACTTAAAAGAGCACTTTGTCGCCGCAATCCGAAATAATCATATACATCCTAAAATTCCACAGATCATTCATCAGATCTATGAGGATTTAGCGGGACCACCTCCTTCTTTAGTCGAGATCTCCCAATCATGGAAAGAGCTAAATCCCGATTGGGAGTATCGGTTTTGGAATAAAAATGATATTGAGACATTTTTGAAAACCTATTATCCGGAATTTATTCCGGCCTATAATGCTTTTTCACATAATGTACAACGCTGGGACGCAATCCGGTATTTAATACTTTATAAGTTTGGTGGTCTATATGTAGACATGGATTATGAATGTACGGAAAATATCACCCCTATATTATGTAATACAGAATGTGCCATGGGATTGGAACCGGAAGCTCACGCTGTCCGTATCCATGTACCTTACATTGTTGGAAATGCTTTTATGGCAACAGTTCCGGAGCATCCTTATTTCAAAGAGTTGATCGATGCAGTTTTTTATGATAACACAAAAGCCGGAACATACACTGATTCAGTAGAATTAATACTTAACACCACAGGCCCATTTCTAACAACTCGGATATATGATAATAGTAAATATCAGGAACGGATTACGTTAATTCCGGCAGAACTCATCGCTCCTATAACTCATTCAGATATAAGAAAAATCATGAAAGAGGAAACATCTATGACTATTGAGAGCAAAGTTGAAAAATCATTTGCGATACATTATTTCTTCGGCAGTTGGCACGAGTAAACTAAAGAATTAACCTAAAAATAATATGATTATGAATACCTTTGAAGATTTTTTTCCCAAATATGCCGGGAAAATAACAGATACCACTAATGATCAAGAGTCTGCATTTATTCAATATTGTAAAGTGTTTTCTTCACTTACCACTGATAGCTTTTATGTATTTGACGTGGTCCAAAAGCGATTTTGCTATATTAAACCTGATAACCTTTTCTTATGCGATCATTCCACGGAAGAGGCAATGAAGCTTGGCTATGATTTCTATAAACAAATAATCCATCCTGATGACTTGCCTTTATGGACAAACATACTTAAGATCATTCCTCAATACCTAAATGACCGAAAAGATAAATGGAATGAAATAGATTATTTTTCTTGTACCCTTCGTTTGCTTCGCAAATATTCTTTTTCATCACGCTTCCTATCACAAATGGTATATCAACGGATGAAACCTATTTGTCTAAATAACCAATTGCGCTACTTTATTTGTATTGTAGGAAGCTCAACCTACAAAGAGACTGGAAATTTATTATTGCATAACAAAAACATATTAATATACGAAGAGTATAATTTTATCACTAGACGCTGGAAACAACAAACAAGAGAACTGCTTACAGAACGAGAGAAAGCGATACTTATGCTTGCCAAACAAGGTAAAAATACGGTAGAGATAGCTAATGATTTATACAAAGGTCAAAATACTATACGTAATCAGATAAAATCTTTATTTAATAAATTAAAAGCACATTCCATACAGGAGGCTATTGAATTTTGCGACTATTATCACCTATTAAACATTAAAATAAATAAATAAAATCAATCTGCATTATTATGATTCCAAAGATAATTCATCAGATTTGGGAGGGACGTACCGAATATTTGGGGGACGCATATAAATTGTTAGGTGAAACTTGGAAAGAGCATCATCCTGACTGGAAATATGAGTTTTGGGATGAAAGCCGAATAGTTGATTTTATTTACGATTACTATCCAGAAATGATTGATATCTACTTTGGATATCAATATAATGTGCAACGTTGGCATGTAATACGCTACCTAATTCTTTATAAGATAGGAGGTTTGTATGTGGATTTTGACTATGAATGTTTAGAATCTTTCGATAGATATATATTGGATGGAAGTAAATGTCATTTTGCTTCGGAACCAGAAGGACATTATCGCCTTTGTAATAAAGTCCCCTATATTAATAATGCATTGATCATTACACCTCCAAATCATCCATTTTTTATCAATATTATTGTGCATCTTCAAACCACACCAATATTCTATACAGGAAATAAATATCAAGATGTGTTAAATACTACAGGGGCGTCAATGTTAACCAACCTCTATGAAAATTATCATAATAAAGATACAGTTGATATTTTGCCAGCAGAACTAGTATCTCCTTTCTCAAGAGAAGAGGTGAAAAATTATATTCATGGTAAAGCAGATGAAAAGATATTGGAAAAAAAACTACAAAATGCTATTGCTATCCATTATTTTTTAGGTTCATGGCTAATAAAAAATAACGATTATTTACCACAAAAAAATAGATTATCCTATATGCCTATCTCTGAACTGTATCAAATTTTCAAAGAATATCCAGTCATTTGTACAGATAGCCAGATGAGTTTGCCTAATTCTCTTTTTTTCGCTGTAAAAACCTATTCTTACGATGGCAATAAATTTGCACAAAAGGCATTAGATGCGGGATGCCGTTATGCAGTTGTCGATAACCCCATGGTAATAACTAACAATCTCTATATATTAGTAGATGATGTTCTGCAAACATTGGAGCAATTAGCAAAAATTCACCACAAAATTTTAAAAACGCCAGTCATAGGTATTACAGGTACATGTGGTAAGACAACAACTAAAGATTTAATAACAGCCGTACTTTCTACCAAATACAATTTAGTATCTACAAAGGGAAGTGAAAATGCTTCTTTAGGTGCTTCTCTTACTTTGTTACGCTTAAAACCTGAGCATACAGTAGCTATTATTGAAATGGGTGCTTGTTGCCCTAGAATGATACGAGAACTAGCTCGAATTATCCAACCCTGTTATGGCATTATCACTAATGTGGGATTGGCCCATCTCAAAGGATTCGGCTCACTTGCAGGTGTGATACGTTCCAAAGGTGAGCTTTATGATTATTTACGCCAATTTGGTGGTAAAATATTTATCCATAAGGAAAATACACATCTTCAGTCCATAGCCAGAGGTTTAGAGCAAATTTCTTATGGTGAAAGTAAAGATGCTTTTGTTTCCGGTCGAATGATAAGTTCAGAACCGTGTCTCTGTTTTAATTGGGAAAATGCCGGAGTTGGGTATACCATATCAACACACATGGCAGGTAACTACAATCTGTGGAACGCATTAGCTGCAATTGCTGTTGGACTTCATTTTGATATTCCTTGTTCAGAAATTAATCGTGTGATTAGCGACTATATCCCCACTAATCATCGTTCACAGTGGAAAAAAACGTTACGTAATGAGCTAATAATTGATACCTTTAACGCAAATCCTTGTAGTATGCATGCTGCTTTGGCTAGCTTTTCCACACTGAAAGCGAAACCTAAGGCTGTAATTTTAGGAGACATGCTCGGATTAGGGATAAACAGTTTGCAGTACCATGCTGAAATAATAGAGGCACTTAATAGATATGGTTTTGAAAAAATCCTACTTTGTGGTGATCAGTTTACGGCAGTGAGCTCTATTTATCAGTGTTTCCTTGACGTTGAGGCATTATATCGGTATTTATCGACTAACCCACTCCAAGGTTATGAAATTTTAATCAAAGGCTCTAATAGAATCCATCTAGAGACAATCATTCATTTACTATAATGTGTTATAATTAATATTAAATTATGATGGCCTGAAGCAATAAGCGCAAAATAGACTCAATTAGGCTAATTATCAAATAAACACACACACTTATATTTGTAATATATATTATTAATAATGAACTAATTTAATACGTAAGAAAATGAAAACATTAGGTAAACTTAAGTTAAATGAATTCAGAAAAGCCGAATTGGAAAAGCGTGAACTAAATGCTTTAAAAGGAGGTTGTCAATGCAAGTGTGCTTGTGCAGGCGTTTCTGGCTATGAAAACACTGGAGGAGGTTCGAATGGTGCTGGTGCTGCATATTGACATTATGTGGAAAAAACGCATGCTTAGTTTGTAGTAGTATTGTACAGATTTTATAACATGTGTCTCCCAGTAAACAACTTCTTGCTTATTGGGAGATATGATTAACTAATCTATTATGTTTAAGACACTCATTCACACTTCAGAAAATGATAATTTATATATCTATAATCATCAATCTAAATTATCGATATTAGTACATCCTGATTTCAGAAAAGCTTATGAAGGATCAGCAGATGCAGATCCGTATTATATTAAAAAATATGAATATCTGAAAAAACATAATTTTTTCTCCACAGTAGACCCTGTTAATTTTGGCAAAATAGATGAGTCTGTAATAAAAAACAATATAGCGCAAGTTCCACAAATTGTATTTGAAACGACAGACTTTTGCAATTTGAATTGTTCGTATTGCGTATTTGGCGATTTTTATGAAGAGTTTGACGTAAGGAATCAAAAAATGATCAATATTGATCATGCAATTATTTTGCTGAAATACATTTTTGAACTTAAGCATAAAAGTAAAAAAAACCAATTATACATCAGCTTTCATGGAGGAGAACCTCTTTTTAATGGAGATTTTATCAAACAGATCGTTGATGTCGTTAATCAATTGAAATCAGGGAAAGAAATTGAAATTGTATACACAATGACTACAAATGCCACATTGCTACATAAATATTTGCATTTTTTAGTTGAAAACAACTTTCAATTGCTTATAAGTTTAGATGGGAATAAATCAAATCATAGCTATCGAATTTTTAGAAAAAGCAAGGAAAATTCTTTCGAAAAAGTAATCGTAAATATAGATAATCTTCAGAATAAATACCCTAAATATTTTACCGACAATGTAAATTTTAATGCCGTCTTGCATGACAGAAATTCAGTAAATGATATATATGAATTTATTTATTCAAGATATCATAAAATTCCAAGAATTTCTGAATTAGCACCTAATGACGTAAATCCAAGTAAAAAAGAATTTTTTAATGAAATATTTCACAGTTATAGAAGAAGTGAGTCTGAATACATAAAGGACGATTCAAATCTATTACCTCACGAAGAATTATTACAATATAAAGAATTAACTTCTTTTTTAAAGAATTATTCAATTAATTATTATATTTCAAATATAACAGATTTGTTATCTAAAGAGAAAAAATATCTACCAACAAGTACTTGCCTGCCATTTTGGAAAAAATTGATGTTAACTACAAGTAGCAAATTAGCTCTATGTGAAAAAGTTAACTATCATAAGTTAACCGTAGGGGAAGTAAATGAATCTGTAAAAATTGATATACCTAAAATTACGCAATTATATAATTTTTATTATGATCATGTTAAAGAAAAATGTCAGCATTGCTACATCAACAAATCCTGTGATGTTTGTTTATTTCTCATGAAGAATAATAATCTAGATAAGTTAGATACAGAGGAGTTCGTTTGCGATAGTTTTCACGATTTAAATACTTTTGTTCAAAAATTACACCGAATTTTCTCATTTCTTGAAAAACACCCAGAAGATAACTCCTCAATAATAGAAAATATAGTAATCATATGATAACAAAAAAAGAGACAACTAATTACTGGTTTAAAATAGAACCATATGTGCACATTAGCATTGTTAATAGCAATGTATTACTGTATAATACTTTTGATGGATCATTTATTGAATCAAAAGATATTGAAATTGTTAAACTATTAAAAGAAACGCTTCTAAAAGAAAATTGCGGTGTTGTTTTGTTAACTGCTGAAAGATATAATCTAGACAATATAAGAAAATTTATCATGGAGCTTAGGGCGAAATATATGGGTGATATAATTGATATTGAATTATCTAAATCAAAACCCGTTCAAATAATGCCTTTTACTAGTTTATTAAATACTCAAGAGTTGTTTAAAAAACAAAATTTTCCAACAGGTAAAAAGATTTTAGAATATCTATCTGAAATTAGTATTTACGTGGATTACAATACTAATATAATGGACTTAAATTCTTTTCTAAAGTCATTGCCAAACATTTCAACTGTTAATATTATTGGAAATTTAAAAGATGTTGCGAATTATAAAGAGCTATTACTTGTTTTAGATCAATTTCCTTCATTAAAAAAAATAACATGTAACTATTCAAATGTTATATCTTTGCAGCCAGAATTTGTAAATAATTTTTCATACTCAATATTAATAAATTACCCAATAGATATATCAAAATGGAATTATTCAAGGCGATTATTACTTAATCAATCAATACCTTTTGAATGTATTTTTGAAGTAACATCTATGGATAATTATTCGCAAATAAATAAATTTATAGAGGAATTTGGAATTGAAAAACACCAATTAAAACCAGTATATACGGGAGATAACATAGATTTTTTTAAGGAAAATGTTTTTCTAACAAAGGATGATATTTTATCCACACCACTTTCCATTAGTGATTTTTTTATAAATCAATCGATGAATATTTTTGATTTTGGGAAAATAGCCATTATGTCTAATGGTGATATTTATGCAAATGTAAACTATCCAATATTAGGAAATATACATACACATAGTATTTATGAGATCATATCTAAAGAATTAGAAGAAGGCAGATCGTGGCTTCGTATCCGTAATCAAGCGCCATGCAATACTTGTTTATACCAATGGTTCTGCCCCTCTCCATCTAATTATGAAATAGCCATTGGTCGTCCTAACCTTTGTCATGTAAAGTGACAATAATGGATCGTGATAATATGTTAATTAGAGAGTCGTAATAAGATAAACGAGTATATATGAAAAATATAAATTTAGTTATTATCCTGTTTCTATTGATTGGATGTAAAAAAAATGAACAACCAATTAATAACTTTATAACTGTAGATATTACAGCAAATTACCCTAAAAAGGAGATGATTCTTCAAGATTTTATGGATGTCGAATATATTCCGTTAGAAACAACAGATGAGTTTATTTGCCAAGGTTTTATTCAAGCTATTGGTAAGGATATGATAATTGCAAAAAACCGAAGCAATGATGGAAATATTTATATCTATAATCGGGAAGGAAAAGCTTTGAGAAAGATAAATAGGAAAGGACAGGGAGGGGAAGAGTATACGGATATTTTAAAAATCGTTTTAGATGAAGACAATAACGAAATATTTGTCAACGATATGTATGCAAAAAAAATACTTGTTTATGATTTAGAAGGGAATTTTAGACGAAGTCTTCCTCATAAAGGAGATTTTTTGTTTTTTGAAATGTTTAATTTTGACAGGGAAAATTTAATTTGCCATGATGCTTTTAATGATAATAATTCTCTGGCTTTTCATACTGGTCATTCATTCATGCTCGTTTCAAAGCAAGATGGTAGTATCACCAAAGAAATTCAAATACCATTTAAAGAGAAAAAATCAATAGTGATGAGGACTAAAGATGAAACAACTGGTATGACTTATGCCTACCTTCCTTCGTGTGTTTATCCGATAATTCCTTATTTTAATAATTATTTACTGATGGAACTTTCGGCCGATACATTGTATACATATTCACAAGACCATACTATGAAACCTGCTATAGTAAGGGTTCCATCTGTTCAATCTATGATGCCAGAAGTATTTCTTTTACCGAGTGTGCTCACCGACCGCTATTATTTCATGGGAACAGTCAAAAAAGAATATGGATTTCCGGGTATTGATTTGGTATATGACAAAAAGGAAAAAACTATATTTAAATATACCGTGTATAATAATGATTATTCAAGCAAAGAAGAGGTATATATGAAATCATTACCAGGCAATGAAGAAATCGCATCTATCTTGTACCTAGAGGCTCCCAAACTTGTTGAAGATCATGAAAGGGGAAGACTGAAAGGCCGGTTAAAAGAGATCGCCGCAAGTTTAGACGAAGAATCCAATCCGGTGATCATGCTGATAAAACATAAAAAATGAAACTATCGTAAATAGTTATGAATCCAAAGGCGATCTCTTCTAATACAACAATAGAGAAACAAATATCTCATATTGTTGGTACACTCCTACTTAACGGCACATTGACAGAAAGTCCCGGATTAGTACATGGCAAGATGGGAATTGCAATTTTCTTTTTCCATTATGCGCAATATACAAAAAACATGTTGTTTGCAGATTATGCCTTAGATCTGATTGGAGAAATACAGAATCAAATACATGTAAATAGCCCCGCAGATTATGAAAAAGGTATAGCAGGAATAGGCATAGGAATTGATTACCTAATCCGTAATAATTTTTTAATTGTAGAAGATGATATTTGTGAGGATTTTGATCAAAGGATGCTTCGTGCAGTTATGTACGATCCTTGGCTGGATTTCAGCCTGTATGACGGATTAGCTGGGTATGGTCGATATTGGATTTCGAGATTACGTTATCAGAAGCCATCCTCTCAAGCACGAGAATGTCTATGGCATATTGTTGAACTGATCAAAAATAAATTACCGGAGATTTCTCCGGAAGAACAAACAGATGTATATTGTTTCTTACTTGACTTACAAAAGATATTTGGTTATGAGGATTGTAAAGATCTCTTAGAACAATGTAGGGAATGGAGTTTGGAAGTATGCTTTCATCGTTTAGAAAATTCTATGATAGGTAACGTTGCGTGCAAAAGTATAAATAGCCAATATTTCCATAATACTAGTCAAAACGAAATTGATAATATCTTAAAACAACTTCCTGATCTAGATATGGAGAAACAGCCTGTTTCTATGGGGCTTCTTTCTGGTTATGCGGGTGAAGGATTGTTGCGATTGACCGCACTTAATTCAACGGATCTGTCATGGATGCAACTTTTATAATCTTTTATTAACCAAGAAAATGTCGTTAATATGAATCTATATATCTTTAATGAAACTCGTCGAGGAGCTGTTTTTGGTGTCGGGACATATATCCGAGAACTAACTTTTGCTCTACAAAATAGAAGTTTGCACATTTGTATAATAAATTTGCTATCTGACAAGCCATATATACAGATGGAGAAAATAGAGAACATTGAGCATTGGTATTTTCCCTCACCTATACCAGAGCAACGAACATCAGATAGCCAAAAACAAAGAGCGTTGTATTTTCGTAATGTTGTATATTTACTTCAATTACATATTAAGGACAAAAAGGATTTAGTGTTCCATTTGAATTATCATCAAAATGAGAGTCTTGTCAGCGAACTGAAAGAAGCTTTTGATTGTAAGATTATTTCTGTCGCACATTTTTCTGACTGGGGATTTACTGTTTTTGACAACCTGAATCGCCTACGTAATATTCTCAATGAAGAACATCCGAATAGTTTTAGTGAAAACGTAAAAAAATCGTTTGAAGAAGAAAGGGCGTACTATACCCAGGTGGATCATACAATTTGCTTGTCAAATTATATGAAAAAAATACTATGTCAGGATTATGGACTTGATTCAATGAAAGTTTCTGTTGTTCCTAATGGTTTGGGTGATGTAGTTGATATGTCGGTAGATAAAGAACTTTTACGTAAGAAATGGCACGTAGGACCTAAAGAGAAAATTATTCTTTTTGCCGGTCGGATTGACGAAATAAAGGGTGTGAGTTCTTTGATCAAAGCGTTCCATCTAGTCTTAGAAGCTTATCCTAATAGCCGTTTGCTAATAGCCGGTAATGGTGATTACACAAGAGCCTTTCAAGAAGCAAAAAATATTTACACTAAAATTACTTTCACTGGGCTATTGAAAAAGGAGGAGCTGTTTGAGATCTATCAATTGGCCGATGCCGGTGTTGTACCTTCTTTATTCGAACCATTTGGTTATGTCCCTGTCGAGATGATGATGCATGAATTGCCCATTATAGCGACCACTACATCCGGATTAAACGAGGTAGTAGATGAGTCTTGCGGATTGAAAGTACCATTAATAGTATCTCCTGATAATGTAGAGATCGACACCTCTTTATTAGCACAGAAGATCGTCTACCTATTACAGAGCCCGGAAGAAGCGAAACGACTCGGGAAGAACGGTCGCAAACGGTATTTGGAGAAATATTCCTCGGAGGTATTCGGGAAAAACATGATAGAATTTTATAAATCCTTATTCCAAGAATGCAAGTAATAAACAACTAGCCTGATACTATTATATGAATACGCCCAATCAAATCGACATATCGATCATTATCCCGATATATAACGTGGAAAAATATTTGACGGTTTGTATCGACTCGTTGATGAACCAAGGTGATCTACGTATGGAGATTATCTTGGTTAATGACGGCTCGACTGATTTGTCTGGGGAAATTGCTGATGAATACGCTAAAAAAGAGGAGCGTATCAAAGTGATTCATCAAGAGAATGGGGGAGCATCCGCAGCCCGCAACGTTGGTTTGGATATTGCCACGGGAGAGTACATCGCTTTTTTGGATAGTGATGACTGGATTAAAGATGAATCATTATCTCTTCTATATGATGAGGCGGTGAAACATCATGCCGATGTCGTGATGGGAAATATGTGGCTATGCCATCAAGACGGAAGTATGGATAAACCTTTTAAATGTATTTCCAACGGATCTATAAAAAAATTGCTTTCCGGTAAAGAAGGTTTCATAGAATTAGTCAAAACGTGTTTCTATTTGCCTACACCCGTCAGATACATATACAATAGGAAATATCTGCATAAAATGCAGGCTCGTTTTGAGGAAGGCATCATGCATGAGGATGAGTTATGGTGTCCCATCGTCCTTTGCCAAGCGGAGAGGATGGTTATCACCAACATTGAGTTTTATTATTACCGCCAGAACGAAGAATCGGTCATGCATACGACAAGCCTAGCCCGAAGGCTGAAATCATTATTTCAAGTTACTGAGGGATTGATTAAATTCTCTGATCAATTTGTTTCCTCTAAGACGAGCGTTGACTTGAGAAGCTGGTGGTATGTAAACATCCTCAGGCTTTATTCCATGGCCTTCACACTACTTCCCAACATAAAAGATTCCTCATACATAGTACACAAACATTATCTGGATCGATTTTGGAGGGATTGCGGGCAAATGATTCCGGAATCTATACAAAGATGCAGGAATTATTACTACAAGGCAGAAGCCGGGCTGAAAGAATATACGGATTGGCGTGTGTCTGATTGGGTAGCAGGCGTAGATTGCCAAATAAAGGCTGGTAAAAAAGTGATGCTCGTATTCAACACGATAAATGGGGAAGATCTACAGTTGAAAATAGAGGATGTACCCGTTGATTGGGTGATAACCACCGACAGGAAATATTTCCAACAGGCGACTATAGTCGTTTTCCACCTTCCCACATTGCATTATGAGCTAGAGAATGATCTGGATAAGCTGGAAGGACAAACATGGGTCAGCTGGCATCTGGAGTCCGAAAAGGATGATCCGGGAATCAACGACCCGGAAATAAGCGAACTATTCGACCTTTTGATAAGTGACCCACAAGATAGCGAGGGTGAACAACATCCATTGCTAAGACTGTGCCGAAATTATGTAAATAATGGATAGAATTCCATTCACCGCTATAAGTTTTGAGCAAAAAGAAGAGATCACGAGAAAAAATAACCTATTTTTGTAACTAGGCATGATTGAGCGAACGTATCGCTCCAAGTGTTTAACCTTAAATCGGAAGAATAATGAAATGGATAATCACAATACCAGCGATCCTCCTCTTTGCGTTAGCGGGATGTGGAAAAGATAAGTAATCGACAAATGAGCTTATCACTGTTGATGTTACGGCAAGTTACCCTAAAAAAGAACTAATTCTTCAAGATTTTATGGATGTCGAATATATTCCTTTGGAAACAAAGGACGATTTTATTTGCCAAGGTCTTGTCCTAGCAATCGGAAAGGATATTATTCTTGCCAGAAACCGAATCAGAGATGGAGATATCTTTATCTATGACAGAAAAACGGGAAAAGGATTAAAAAAATAAATAGAGAAGGGCAAGGTGGAGAAGAATATACGTTCATCCAAAGAATTGTGCTTGATGAAAAACAAAATGAAATATTTGTACTCGATCATTTTTCAAGGAAAATATCAGTATATGATTTAGATGGGAATTTTAAAAGAAGCCTTAAACGAGGTGATGAACTCTATTTCTTTCATTTATACAATTTCAACCAAACAAATTTAATAACTAATAATTATTGGGTAACAGACAAGCCTGCTTTTACTATTATATCTAAACAGGATGGAACAACCAAACAAATCCAGATTCCATTTAAAGAAAAAATATCAATGGCTGTAAACTATTCTGATAAAGCAAAGGATATATATTACAACGTGATCCCTGATAACTATAATCCTATAATTCCCTATTTTGATTGTTGGGTACTTGTAGAACAATCATCCGATACAGTATATAAGTACCAATCAGACCATAAAATGATACCGATTATAGCAAGGACCCCATCCGTACAATCCATGAATCCGGAAGTATTCCTCTTCCTAGGGATTCTTACTAACCGCTATTATTTTATGGAAACGGTTAAAAAAGAATATAACTTCGAGACACATGAGGGATTTCCCACTACAGACTTATTATATGACAAACAAGAAAAGGCTATTTTTGAATATATTGTATATAACAACGATTATTCTGAGAAAAGAGCGGTGAATATGAAATCACTTCCTGTAGACGATAAAATCGCATCTTGGCAAAGTATCGAGGCTTCCCAGCTCATTGAGGATTATGAAAAAGGGAAGTTGAAGGGACGATTAAAAGAAATTGCCGCAAGTTTAGATGAAGAATCCAATCCGGTAATCATGTTAATAAAACACAAAAAACAAACCAATCCCTAATGGTTATGAATCCAATGGAGGCTGTCTCTTATAATACAAAAATTGAGAAACAATTATTTTTTTTGCCGGTCGGATTGACGAAATAAAGGGTGTGAGTTCTTTGATCAAAGCGTTCCATATGGTCTTAGAAGCTCATCCTAATAGTCGTTTGCTGATAGCCGGTAACGGTGATTATACAAGGGCCTTCCAAGAAGCAAAAAATATTTGACCACATGCATAGATTCCTTGATGTACCAAGGCGATCTGCACTTGGAGATTGTCTTGGTGGATGATGGCTCGACCGACTTATCCAGAAAGATCGCTGACGAATACGCTAAGAAAGAGGATCGTATCAAGGTGATTCATCAAGAGAACGAGGGAGCGTCCGCTGCCCGTAACCCAGGTTTGGAGATTGCCCAAGGTGAGTATATCGCTTTTTTAGATAGCGAAGACTGGATAAGTTGGAAGGACAAACATGGGTCAGCTGGCATCTGGAGTCCGAAAAGGATGATCTGGGAATCAACGACCCGGAAATAAACGAACTATTCGACCTTTTGATAAGTGACCCACAAGATAGCAAGATAGCGAGAGGAAACAACATCCATTGCTAAGCCTTTGCCTAAATTATGTAAATAACGGATAGAATTCCATTCACCGCTATAAGTTTTGAGCAAAAAGAAGAGATATCGAGAAAAAATAACCTATTTTTGTAATTAGGCATGATTGAGCGAATGTATCGCCCTAAGTGTTTAACCTTAAATCGTAAGAATAATGAAATGGATAATCACAATTTCAGCGATCCTTCTCTTTGCGTTAGCGGGATGTGGAAAAGATAAACAATCAACAAATGAACTCATCACAGTTGATGTTACAAAGAATTATCCTGAAAAGGAATTGACACTACAGGATTTCATGGATGTAGAATACATCCCGTTGGAAACAAATGATGAGTTTGTTACCCAAGGCAAAGTAATGGCCATTGGTGCAGAAGTTATATTAATAACCAACTGGGCCAACGACGGGAATTTGTTTGTTTTTGACAGAAAAACCGGCAAAGCCTTGAAGAAGATAAACAGGAAAGGGCAAGGTGGCGAGGAATATGTAGATATTACTGAAATTGTTTTAGATGAAGCAAACAAGGAAATATTTGTCATAGCCTATACCGGAAGTAAAATCTCAGTATATGATCTATACGGAAATTTTAAAAGGAGTTTCAAAGCCGAAGGTACGGAATCTCATATAAATACATTTAATTACGACCGGGATAATTTGATCTCTTATGTACCAGATAATAGTCTGGAAAACCCGTCAAACGCCATACCTCCATATTATTTAATCTTTTCCAAGCAGGATGGAAGTATCACCCGGAAAATATCAATTCCTTTTGATGAAGTTAAAAGCCCGGTCGCAAGAGATGGGGAAAACTGGGAGAACTGGGCCGCTCCAGTACCAACCGCCATGTATCAAATAGTTCCAGATCATACCAATTGGGTACTTATGGAGACATCATCCGATACCATATACCACTATTTGCCGGATGCTAATACGACAATCCCCCTTATCGTAAGAACCCCCTCCATACACTCCATGGATCCTCCTGAAGTATTTCTTATGCCAACCGTTTTTACCGACCGTTATTATTTCATGAGCCTGTTGAAAGCGGAATTTAATTTTGAAACAGGGAGAGGGTTTCCGACTTCCGGATTGATGTACGATAGGTTAGAAAATTCTGTATTCATACCTAAAACATACAATGGTGATTATACCAGCAAAAGAGAAGTGTATATGATGTCAAGACCTTTAGATCCGGGATTCGTAATCGGACAGGCATTGCAAGCCCACGAACTTGTCGAGGCTTACGGGAAAGGACGATTGAAAGGCAAACTGAAAGAGATCGCAACTACATTGGATGAAGAGTCTAATCCGGTGATTATGCTGATAAAACATAAGAAAAATAAATACTAGCATGAAAGTAAATTTAATTTCAGTAGTCCTCCTCTTTGCCTTAGCGGGATGTGGAAAAGATAAGCAATCGACAGACGAGCTTGTCACGATCAATGTTAGCAAAGATTACCCAGAAAAGGAGCTAATCCTTCAGGATATTATGGATGTGGAATATATTGCGCTGGAAACGACTGACGAATTTATCACACATGGTAATGTCATGGATGTCGACGAAAAATTTATAATAGTAAAAAACAACACAAACGACGGGAACATATTCATTTTTGACCGGAAAACGGGAAAAGCTATACGGAAAATAAACCGTTTAGGACAAGGTGTCGAGGAATATCCGGGGATTGCAGGAATTACACTAGATGAGGAAAACAATGAGCTATTTGTTACACATACAGGGAAAATATCAGTATATGATTTAGACGGGGACTTTAAAAGAAGCTTTAATTTCCTAGACCCCGAGAGTGACTACCTTAAGGTTTTTAATTATGACAAGGATAATCTGATCACTTATGATAACAAAGGCTATGGAATGGTGGCAGACCAACAGCCTTATCATTTGATTATCTCAAAGTATGATGGAAGTATTATCCAGAAAATTACAATTCCTTCTAAAGAACAGAAAACACTGGTTATATTCGGAGATAATGATCAAAAAGTAATTCCTACTTTTTTTGCTACAACCGCCACTTCCGATAATTGGATACTTATGAATCTCTCATCCGATACCCTATATTCCTATTCGCCAAACGGTCATATTAAGCCTTTTATCGTGAGGACACCCTCTATATATTCCATGGATACAGAAATATTTCTTTTTGTAGAGGAGGTGACAAGCCGTTATTATTTTATGAGAACCGTAGAAAAAAAACTCGATATTAAAACGAGAAAAATACCGGTGAGTAGGTTGGTATACGACAAACAGGAAGATTCTATATTCAAATATCAAATATATAATACTGATTTTTTATATCAAAGACCGATCTATTGGATTTCATCTATTAATCAAGATATCGCGAACTGGTATCCCTTTGATGTGCCTGAACTGATTGAGGCTTATAAAGAAGGGAAGCTCAAAGGCAGGCTAAACGAAATCGCGACGAAATTGAATGAGGATTCCAATCCCGTCATAATGCTGATCAAGTATAAGAAATAAGAACTAAATCATGTCTATATCCTAATGTTTTAATTTATGCTAAGATCGTTTCCACATTATCAGCAATTGGATTCTATGGACTGTGGTCCTAGCTGCCTCCGTATGATCGCCAAGTTCTATGGTCGTGTGTACTCGATCCAGAACTTACGGGAGAAAGCCTTCATCACCCGGGAAGGAGTCTCCATGCTGGGTATCAGCGAGGCGGCGGAAGCGATCGGGTTCCGAACACAGGGCGTGCGGATCACGGTGGAGGAATTGGAAAAGGAATGTCCCCTACCCTGCATACTGCACTGGAACCAATGGCATTTCGTGGTTTGCTACAAGATAAAGAAAGGGAAGTTCTACATAGCGGACCCGGCGGCGGGACTTATCACCTATACGAGGGAGGAGTTCAAGCGGTGCTGGGTCAGTACCAAGGTGGACGGGCAGGATACCGGGACGGCGCTCTTGCTGGAACCGGGGCCGGAGTTCTACGGGATGGAGGACGAGGAGAGAGACAGGAAACGTAACCTCGGATTCTTTTTCCGATATATATCGCCCTACAGGCGGGAGATGGCACAGCTCGTGCTGGGCATGGTGACAGCCAGCGTACTGCAACTCATCCTGCCTTTCCTCACGCAGAGCTTGGTAGATACCGGTATACGGGACAACAACCTAGGTTTCATAACCTTGATCCTTATATCGCAATTGGTGATCTTTATCGCCAAGCTATCCGTGGACTTCATACGGAGCTGGATATTGCTGCACGTAAACACGAGGATCAATATCGCCTTGATCTCCGATTTCCTCGCCAAGCTGATGCGCCTGCCCCTGCATTTCTTCGATACCAAGATGGTGGGCGATATCATGCAGCGCATCGGAGACCATGACCGCATCGAGGCTTTCATGACGGGGACATCCATCAATACGCTCTTCTCTTTCGTCAACTTCATCGTGTTCGGGTTCGTACTGGCCTACTATGACTGGACCATACTGGGATTGTTCCTACTAGGAAACGGGTTGTACGTGGCGTGGGTGCTGGGCTTCATGAGATGGA
This sequence comes from Parabacteroides sp. CH2-D42-20, assembly GCF_003670185.1. NCBI lineage: Bacteria > Pseudomonadati > Bacteroidota > Bacteroidia > Bacteroidales > Tannerellaceae > Parabacteroides > Parabacteroides sp. CH2-D42-20. The sequence goes on from NZ_RAYG01000013.1 coordinate 103,941, forward strand.
GGAGGGAGCTGGACGTAAAGCGTTTCTCGCAGGCGGCCGGGGAGCAGAGCAACCTATTCCAGCTCATCACCGGAATGCAGGAGATCAAGCTCAATAATTGCGAGACCAAGATGCGATGGAAATGGGAACGGATACAGGTAAAACTTTTCAAGATAGGGATCAAGGGGTTGGCGTTACAACAATATCAGCAACTCGGGGCGGTCTTTTTCAACCAGACCACGAACATACTCATCTCCTTCATCGCGGCACGGGCCGTCGTGCAAGGGGATATGACGCTGGGTATGATGATGTCGGTGACCTACATCGTGGGGCAGCTCTCCTCACCTATCGAGCAATTGATCGATTTCTCACGGTCCTTGCAGGACGCGAAGATCAGTTTGGAGCGGCTCGGCGAGATACACGGGAAGGAGGACGAGGAAGAGGTAGGCGGGATAAGACTGAATGTTCTCCCCGATGACAGGACGCTACGGTTGGAAAACCTCAGCTTCAACTATGACGGGGCGGACAGGGATTACGTGCTGGAGGATATCAACCTGACGATACCCCATAACAGGGTGACCGCCATCGTAGGGGCCAGCGGAAGCGGAAAAACGACTATAGTAAAACTCCTGCTCGGTTTTTATAACCCTAACAAGGGGGACGTGAGGATCGGCGATACCTCCCTCAGGAACTTGAATCCTCACGTATGGCGTAGCAAGACCGGTTCGGTCATGCAGGATGGTTTTATCTTCTCGGATACGATCGCCAACAACATCGCCCCCGGCGAAGAGGTGGTGGACAAGGAACGCCTGCTGCATGCCGTGACGGTAGCGAATATCCGGGATTTCATCGATTCGCTCCCGCTGGGCTATAATACGAAGATCGGCATGGAGGGCAATGGAGTAAGCCAAGGGCAGAGGCAACGGATCCTGATCGCCCGGGCGGTGTACAAGAATCCCGACTTCATCTTCCTGGACGAGGCCACGAACGCTTTGGACGCAAACAACGAGCGGGAGATCATGGAGCAGTTGCACGCCTTCTATAAAGGACGGACGGTGGTGGTCGTGGCGCATCGGCTAAGCACGGTACGTGACGCGGACAAGATCGTGGTGCTGGACAAGGGACGCATCGTGGAGGAAGGGACGCATCAGGAACTCACGGCCTTGCGGGGGACTTATTATAAGTTGGTGAAGAACCAGTTGGAGCTTGGGAATTGAGAATTGAAAGTTGAAAATTAGTTGGAGAAGAGAAATAAGGACATAGAACTGAGGAGCGAGGAGGTACAGGAGGTGATGGGGCAAGTGCCGGCCTGGATCGTACGGTGGGGGATAACGCTGTTATTCCTCGTGGTCGTGACGTTGCTGGTGGGGAGCTGTTTCTTTAAGTATCCTGACGTGATCACGGCAGACATGACATTGACGGGGCAACATCCCGCGACGGCGGTAGTGACACGGGCAGCGGGAAAGATACAGGAGCTGCTCGTCAGGGATAATCGTCCGGTAAGGGAGGGGGATTGGCTGGCGGTCATAGAGAATCACGCCGACACGGACGATGCCATCTATCTGGATAAGGTGTTGGAACGATCCGGAAGCGACGTGGATAGCTTGGACAAGGCATTATCAAAGTACAAGGAGCTATCGCTGGGTGATATGCAAGCGGCTTACTCGGGACTACTCTCGGCGCTCCATGCCTGCATCAATTACAGGGAGATCGATTATTATCCACAAAAAATGGCCTCCATCCGCAAACAGATAGCGTTGTATAAGGCTTACTACAACGAGACCGAACGGCAGCGGAAGACCCTCTCGGAGCAATTCGCCTTGACAAGGCGGCAATACACCCGGGATTCATTATTGTATAGCCGGTCCGTGATTTCCTCCTACGAGCATGAGACCGCACGGGCTTCTTTGCTGCAAAGCCGTTATTCGCTGGAAGGGGCGGCAGCCTCGGCCGAGAATCTCCGGATACAGATCGGGGAGCAAGAGCAATCCTTGCTGGATCTGACGCTGGAGCGGAGCGAGAAAGAATTTACGCTACGGCAGGAATTACAGACCGCCCGGGAACAATTGCTGAATAGCATGAACGAGTGGAGGTTGCGTTATTGCCTCATCGCCCCGGTAGGGGGTGTCGTGACTTTCACCAAGTACTGGAACGAGAACCAGTATATCCCATCCGGAGAGGTGGCTTTCACCGTCGTGCCGCAAGGCGAGAGCCGGCTGGTGGGGAAGGTGCGCATACCGATAGCACGCTCGGGAAAAGTCCGGAGAGGCCAGCGGGCGATCGTCCGTTTCTCCAATTTCCCGGATCAGGAGTTTGGCGTGGTAAACGGCGTGGTATCGAATATCTCATTGGTCCCCACCGACGAGTACTATACGGCGGATATCGATTTTCCAAAGGGTCTGAGAACCAATTACGGTATCGACCTGCCCGTCTCGCCCGAGACGCAAGCCTCCGCGGAGATCGTAACGGAAGAATTACGCCTGATCGAACGATTCTTCCTCCCGATCAAACGGATCGTGAAAGAAGGATTTTAGTGTAATATTATCCTTTCTTTCCTATGCGTTTATCACAGATGTCACGAGTGACAGAGTTCGCCGCAGACTATGTCATTCAACTTCTATTACAAATTCTTACAATTAAGATAGCTCCTTATGAAAAAATTTTATTTTATTACGCTTAGTTTTTGAAAAAACTTATTGTACCTTTGCCCTAATCACTCAATAAAGGTATAACCATGACAACTAAGTTCTTGCTCTCGTCCGATGACAATACTCGCAGTGGCCTTCTGAAAAAGAAGATCATACATTATTATATGGCCAATGGAGACGCTACTATAGCGGAGGTATGTAAAGAAATGAATCTCAGTATCCCCACCGTCACTAAGCTAATTAGCGAATTACAAGAGGACGGTTATATACTCGACTTTGGAAAACAAGAGACTAGCGGAGGGCGTAAACCTAGTATTTACGGGCTCAATCCCGTATCCGGCTATTTTGTGGGCGTAGATATACTGAAAGATCAACTGAATCTAGCCATATTAGATTTTAAAGGAGATAAGATCCGCATTGAGCAGAATATCCCTTATACACTCGAAAACACACCAGCCGCTTTAGACCATCTTTGCGAATGTATCAATGAATTTATAAACTCGTTGCCGATCCCAAGGGAAAAGATATTAAGCATTGGCATTAATATATCCGGACGGGTAAATCCTTTCGCCGGATATAGCTATAGCATTTTTTACTTTGAGGAGAAGCCCTTGTCTCAAATCCTTGAGGAAAAACTACATATAAAGATCTATATAGAGAATGACACCCGTTCCATGGCTTACGGCGAATATCTTCAAGGAGTCGTAAAAGGAGAAAAAAATATCCTATTCATCAATATATCTTGGGGATTAGGTATCGGTATCATCATAGACGGCAAGGTTTATTTCGGGAAATCAGGCTTCTCCGGAGAATTTGGGCACTTCAGCTTCTTCGAGAATGAGATTCTTTGCCATTGCGGTAAAAAAGGATGCCTCGAGACTGGAGCTTCCGGTTCTGCCCTATACCGTACCCTCCTTGAGCGGTATAAAGAGGGTAGCAACACCATATTGGCCAGTAAAATCGATGCCGGGGAATACATCGGGCTCTCTGACTTGATCGACGCTATTCAGAAAGAGGATATGCTATCTATTGAGATACTGGAGGAGATCGGTTTTAATCTAGGTAAAGGAATAGCCGGATTGATGAACATTTTCAATCCGGAACTGGTCGTACTGGGCGGCCCCTTGTCGCAGACGGGAGAATATTTAAGCCTACCTATTAAAAGTGCCGTCAGGAAGTACTCTTTGAACTTGGTAACCCGTGATACTCAGATCAAAGTATCCAAATTAGGTGAAAGAGCGGGTATATTAGGAGCCTGCCTGCTATCTCGATCTAAAATTCTAGGTATGATTTAATATGTATTTCAAAGGAATTAAATAAAAAATAAATAATTATTTCATTTTCTCGATAAAACACTACTATATTATTAAATTATTTTATTTATATTTGCATCATAATTAAAATTAGAGGTTAAAACTCATAAAAATAACGCAGGTATGGATAAAATTAAAGGACTGATCGATGCTCCCTTCACTCCGTTCCATGAGAACGGGGAAGTTAATTACGAGCCAATTGAAGCTTATGCGAAACTTCTTGTGAAAAACGGACTGAAAGGCGTGTTCATCAATGGTTCTTCCGGAGAAGGTTATATGCTGACAGAGGAAGAACGCATGAAATTGGCCGAGAAATGGATGGAAGCAGCTCCGGAAGGCTTTAAGGTAATTGTGCACGTAGGTAGCACATGCGTTAAGTCTAGTCGTAATTTGGCGGAACATGCTCAAAAGATCGGCGCTTGGGGTATTGGCGCTATGGCTACTCCTTTCCCTCGTATCGGTCGAATTGAGGAATTGGTAAAGTACTGCGAGGAGATCGCTTGCGGCGCTCCTGCCTTACCGTTTTACTACTATCATATCCCTGCGTTTAACAACGCTTTCCTCCCTATGCTGGATTTTTTAAAAGCAGTAGACGGGCGTATCCCTAATTTCGCCGGTATCAAATATACATACGAGAGCTTATACGAATACAATCAATGTCGTTTATACAAGGATGGTAAATTCGACATGTTGCACGGACAGGATGAAACGATTCTTCCTTGCCTTGCGATGGGTGGAGCGCAAGGAGGTATCGGTGGTACCACAAACTATAACGGAAAAGAATTAACCGGTATCCTAGAGGCTTGGGCAGCCGGTGACTTAGAGACAGCTCGCGAGAGACAAAACTTCTCTCAGGAGGTTATTAACGTTATCTGCAATTACCGTGGTAATATCGTCGGAGGAAAACGCATCATGAAATTGATCGGATTAGATCTCGGCAAGAACCGTACCCCGTTCCGGAATATGACGGACGAAGAAGAGGCCGCGATGAAAGCGGAATTAGAGGCTATCAATTTCTTTGAAAGATGTAATAAATTCTAAGGTATGGCAGCGTTTGACAATTTATCTAATCCATCGGAATATCTAGCTTATTGGGGCAAGACCTATCGGAATGAGCTTCTTTCCAATATTCTTCCTTTTTGGATGAAATACGGACTGGACAAAGAGAACGGCGGTTACTTTACTTGCGTAGACCGGGATGGTACTCTGATGGACTCCACTAAATCCGTTTGGTTCCAAGGACGATTCGCCTTTATCTTGGCATATGCCTATAATCACATTGAGAAGAACGAAGAATGGCTGAGAGCCTGTAAAAACGGTATCGATTTCATCGAGAAACATTGTTTTGATACGGACGGACGTATGTTCTTCGAGGTGACAGCGACAGGCATCCCTGTACGTAAACGCCGTTACGTATTCTCCGAGACTTTTGCGGCGATCGCTATGGCCCACTATGCATTGGCATCAGGCGACAAAGGCTATGCCGAGAAGGCCGTGAACTTATTCAAGCAAGTATTACACTATAAGAATACCCCGGGATTATTGGAGCCTAAATTTCGTGAAGGTCTCGTGGCGAAAGGCCATTCTTTCTGCATGATACTGATCGATACGGCGGCACGCATCCGTGAGGCTATAAACGATCCCATACTTACACAACAAATCGATGATTCCATAGCCGAGCTACGCCGTGATTTCATGCATCCCGAATTCAAGGCTATCTTGGAGACAGTAGGACCCAACGGTGAGTTTATCGACTCTATCGCCGGGCGTACCATCAATCCCGGCCACTCCATCGAGACCGCATGGTTTATCTTGGAAGAGGCCAAATACCGAGGATGGGACCCCCAACTAAAAGAGATGGGCTTACAAATCCTCAACTGGTCTTGGGACTGGGGCTGGGATAAGACGTACGGCGGAATCAACTATTTCAAGGATTGCAAAAACTTCCCTCCCCAAGAGTATTGGCACGACATGAAGTTCTGGTGGCCACAATGCGAGGCGGTTATCGCTACGCTTTACGCCTACCAAGCGACTGGCGACGCCAAATATCTCGAAATGCACAAACTAATAAACGATTACACATTTAATCATCTCCCCGACAAAGAATATGGGGAATGGTATGGCTACCTACACTTCGATGGTAGTCTCTCTCAATCTGCCAAAGGCAATCTATTCAAAGGTCCGTTCCACATTCCTAGAATGCTTCTCAAATGTAGTTTACTCTGCGACGAAATTCTTTCTAAATAACTTTATCTAAAATACTGAAAATTGGTCAATTGACATCAGGGGTCACAACCGTGGCTCCTGATGTTCTAAGGCTTTGTTTTCCTTTTTATTTTCCTCAATCAAATGAAAAATAAGAAATTATATCCTTGGATCGTAGTCGGTTTACTATGGGTTGTCGCCTTACTGAACTATATGGATCGCCAGATGCTATCAACCATGAAATCAGCTATGATGGTGGATATCGTGGAACTAGAGTCTGCGGCGAACTTCGGACGTTTGATGGCGGTCTTCCTCTGGATCTACGGATTCATGAGCCCTGTAGCCGGTATGGTGGCAGACAGGGTAAACAGGAAGTGGCTAATCGTGGGTAGCTTATTTGTCTGGTCCTTCGTGACTTTGATGATGGGGTATTGCACGGATTTCAATCAGATCTATTACCTACGTGCCTTGATGGGGGTCAGTGAGGCCCTGTATATTCCTGCCGGATTATCGCTTATCACAGATTATCACCAAGAGAAAACACGGTCATTAGCCGTAGGTATCCATATGACAGGTCTATACGTAGGCCAAGCCTTGGGGGGATTCGGAGCTACGGTGGCCAGCGCTTATACGTGGGAAACGACTTTCCATTGGTTTGGTATCATCGGCATCGCTTATAGCGTGGTCTTGATCATCTTCTTACACGATAAGAAAGATCATGTGGAACAAGCCGTAAAACTGGAAAATTATCCGAAAGAGAATCCGATTTCCGGTGCGTTTAAAGGATTAGGGATGTTATTCACGAACATCGCTTTTTGGATCATTCTTCTTTATTTCGCCACGCCGAGCTTACCGGGTTGGGCGACAAAGAACTGGCTCCCTACCCTATTCGCTGAAAATCTCTCGTTGGATATGTCCGAGGCCGGTCCGTTATCTACATTCACGATCGCTATCTCTTCCTTTATAGGGGTAATCGCCGGAGGTATTTTATCCGATAAATGGATCCAGCGGAATGTCCGGGGACGTGTATACACAGGCGCCATTGGTTTGGCATTAACGATACCCTCTCTCCTATTACTAGGATTTGGGCACAACTTCCCGATGATTATCGGCGGTGGTCTTTGCTTCGGTATCGGTTATGGTATATTCGACGCCAATAATATGCCTATCCTTTGCCAATTCATCTCCCCCCGTTATCGGGCTACAGCCTATGGAATTATGAATATGACCGGTGTATTTGCCGGAGCCGCCATCACGGATATACTAGGAAAATCTACCGACGCTGGTAATCTTGGCCATGACTTCGCCATGCTAGCCGGATTGGTACTCATCGCACTTTTAATCCAAGTGATCTTCTTACGTCCGAAAGTCGCTAATATGACCGACGAATGCTAATTAATCTCATCCAATAAACTAAATAAACAACAAAAAAGTAATTCATTATGAAGAAGAATCTACTGCTCTTAATGCTCGCGCTCCTACTTCCGGCATTTATGTACGGACAAGAGCAGACAGTCTCCGGAACAGTGCTGGATACCTACAACATGGGTGTCCCCGGTGCGTCTATCGTTGAAAAAGGCACGACAAATGGAACGATTACCGATTTCGACGGTAATTACACTCTCACCGTATCCAACAAGAACGCCACATTAGTATTTTCTTTCATTGGGTACAAGACACAAGAAGTTCCAGTAGCCGGAAAGGCCAAAGTAGACGTGATCCTACAAGAAAACGCCGAACAGCTAGACGAAGTAGTGGTAACCGGTTACGGTGGCTCACAAAAGAGAGCGACCTTGACAACCTCTATCTCTAAATTGGATAACGCCGTACTGGAAAATGCAGCGATGTCTAACGCCGGACAATCCTTGCAAGGAACCGTATCTGGTTTGCGCGTCGTAAACACGACCGGTCAGCCGGGAGCAAACCCAAATATCGTACTTCGTGGCGGAGCTACCATAACAGGTAAGGATAATGGCGCATTGGTCGTTGTAGATGGTATCGTGCGCAACTCATTGGCCGACATCAACCCCTCCGACATCGAGTCTATCCAAGTATTGAAAGACGCAGCCTCAACCGCTATCTACGGTGCCCGTGCCAATGGTGGCGTAATCTTGGTTACCACGAAACGTGGTAAAGAAGGATCCGCTTCCGTCTCTTACAAGTTCAAGGGAGGTGCCAACTTTGCTCGCACAGGTTATGATTACTTAAACGCTCACGATTATATTTACTACAATCGCTTAGGATACCAAAGAACTGGACGTTCAGGCATGGATAACCAAATGGGATACGGTATCGGGAATGACCTATTTGATATCCGTTATTTGGATGACAGTACCAAAGGCCTCTTGGCAGAAGGTTGGCAACAAATGCAAGACCCAACCGATCCGAATAAACAAATCTTATTCAAGGATTACTCAGGGCAAATGAAAGACGCAGCCTTCCAAGACCCTTCTTTCACGCAAGATCATTATATCAATATCACAGGAGGTAACGACAAAGGTACATTCGCAGCCAGCTTAGGTTACTACAAAGAAGACGGTCTCATTAAGGGAACCAGCTACGAGCGTTTCTCCGGGACATTCAATGGATCCTATAAGATATTTCCGATCTTGACAGTCAACGCTGGAACGACTTATACATGGTCTCGCCAGCCGGGTCTTTGGATCGGATCATATGAGTTCTTCTATCGCACAATGAGCCAACGCCCTACATGGAACCCATACATGGAAGACGGATCTCCCGCTTCAGGCTTCGGCACGGGTGATGGAAACCCTCTTTACTACAAAGATAAATTAACGAATACGAATGGAACCCGCCGCTCTACCTATAATATCGGTTTTGATCTAGAGATCATCCCGAAGAAATTAATCTTGAAAGAGAATAGCGCCCTATACCACGTAGACGATCAAACAGATAAGTTCGAGAAATCTTACCAACAACAAAACGCCACTAGCCCGAATCTTACCCGTAAGGCTGAGGCCAAATATATAAAGCAGAACCAACAGCAACATAGTGTTACTTTGACGTACACAGACACATTCAAAGAAAAACACAATCTGGAGGCAATACTTGGTGGCGAGTATTTCAATTGGCATCAATATACGCTGAACGCAAGGACCGAAAATTCTCCGTCGGATGACATCCCTACTTTGAACGCTGGTAGTAATCGTACCTATACCTATAGCTACAAGGAAGGCTATCGTATCCTTTCTGGCTTTGCCCGTGTAAACTATAACTACAATTACAAATACCTGTTATCGGTCGTAGCTCGTTATGACGGAATCTCCAAGTTAAGCGATAACCGTTGGGGCTTCTTCCCGGGTATCTCCGCTGGTTGGAATATCATGGAAGAGGAGTTCTTTAAGGAATCGAAGTTGGTAGATGTGATCTCTAACCTGAAGCCTCGTATCAGCTACGGCGTGAACGGTAACGTAAACGGATTAGGATACTACGACGTATATGGCAGCTATGGGCAGAAAGACGCGAACGGATCGATCATAACAAACTATGATGGCTCTGTAGGTTTCTATAATGACAAATTGGTAAACGGTGGATTACGTTGGGAGCAAAGTAAATCTTTCGAAGTAGGTTTGGATATAGGATTCTTCAACAATCGCTTGAGCTTTATCCTAGACTATTATAATCGTACGACTTCCGATTTATTGACAGATTTGGATTTACCCAATTACACTGGTTTCAACAGCATCAAAACCAACTTGGGAACTTTACGTAACCAAGGTTTCGAGATGGAAGTAAAAGCGAATATCCTAAACAACGTAAACGGATTCAGTTGGGATGTATCAGCAAACTTATCTACGGTAGCGAACAAGATTGTCAAGCTTCCGGCCAATGGGAACGAAAATAACCGCCAAGGAGGTTACCAAGTATACGACCCGCAAAAGGGTGAAGTCGTATGGGTTGGCGGAAAACAAGAAGGAGGTAAGCTGGGTGATTTATTTGCCTTCAAGCAAGATCATATCTTCAAGGATTGGGATGACGTGAAAGCGAATGCCAATAACCGCTACGACGCAATTGGAGAATTGTATGGCCCCGCCGCATGGGAAGCTTTAAAGGATAAGGCAGGTAAGCAACCGATCGAGCCGGGTGACGTTTGTTGGGCCGACTTGAACAATGATGGCGTAATCAACAATCTAGACCGCGTGAAAGTAGGTAATCTTTTCCCGACAGTAACCGGTGGTTTCTCCACGACATTAGGCTATAAGGATTTCTCTTTATACGCTCGTTTTGATTATGCGTTAGGGCATACGCTGTATAACGACTTAGCCGCACGTTCACTTGGACAATATCAAGGTTCGTTTAACATCATCGATATGGTGAAAGACAGTTGGTCGGAGACAAACCAGGATACGGATATACCTAAGTTCTACTATGCCGATCAGTTGAGTAAGAAGAATATTACTCGCTCCAACAATGGTTTAACAGCAGTTGACAACAACAGCTCCCGCTTCTACGAAAAGGGTGATTATCTAGCTTTACGTGAAATCACATTGACTTGGAACCTACCGAAGAAATGGATTAACAAAGCCTTGATGAGCAATGCATCTGTTTATGTAACCGGACAAAACTTGTTCTACATCACAGGATATACCGGTGTATCTCCGGAACCGGCGGTAGATACTACCTATGGTCAAGGTCTTGATAACGGTAGATACCCAACTCCTAAAACGGTTCTTCTTGGTTTATCCGTAACATTTTAGTCAAACCCATTAAAAAAGACAGACATTTATGAAAAAGATAATTATAGCCATGATGGCAGCAGTCTCATTACTGAATTTCAGCGGATGCGACTCCTTGGACATGGAACCCGTAAGTAGTATTTCCGACGCAAACTATTGGAAATCCCCGGACCAGTTTAAGGCATTCAACATAGGTTTACACGGATTGCTCCGTTCACAATCCAGTTATAACATATTCGTATTGGGCGAACCTCGCTCGGACATCTACGGAGATCAGCCATTCGGAGGCGAGGCTACCCAAGGCGTAGAGCGTTTCTCATACAACACGATCAACGCAGAGTTTACAGGTATCAGCAACTTCGCTAATTTTTATACGACACTGAACCAAATCAACTTGATGATCCGTAGAACGAACGAGACCGATTTATTAGGCGAGGCCGAAAAGAACTATTACTTAGGGCAGGCTTACGGTTTACGCGCCTATATCTATTTCCATTTGTTACGCTCTTGGGGAGACGTTATCATTACTACGGAGCCAACCTTAGGTAGCGAATTGGATATCTCTCACCTTGATAAGGCCGCTTCTCCAGCGAGTGAGGTGATGGATCTGATCAAGAAGGATATCGATGCCTCGGAAAAAGCTTTTGGCGGAGATTATTCTTATAAACAAGGAAAGTGTTATTGGTCTAAACCCGCTACCTTGATGCTGAAAGGTGAGGTTTATCTATGGAGCGGACGCCAGATGGGTGGCGGCACGGGCGATTATACCGTAGCCAAGACAGCCTTGCAAGATCTTCAACAAAACGGCAACTTAAAGCTGCAAGAGAAATTCACGGACGTTTTCTCTTTCAACAATAAGGAGAACAGCGAGATGATCTTCGCACTCCATAGTGGTAAGGAGGATGATTTCATGATGTGGAGAGACTATAACTGGCGTAACAATATGGTACCTCAACGTGAGTACATGGCAGGCTACTGTGACGAGACAGGAACTCCATTCCTTGAAATACCGGGATACAACCTACAAGGCTTAATGCGCTACCAAGTAAAGAAAGATCATTACCTAAAATCATTCCGCGAAGGTGATACCCGCTTGAAAGGTACCTTGAAGGCGGTTTACAAAAAGCACGAAGACGGAACCTTGGAATATATCGCACCAATCCAATACAAGTTCCAAGGAACCACCTTGGAAGGTAGCAACGAAAGAAGTTGGTACGATGATTATCCTATCTATCGCTATGCGGATGCCTTGCTATTATTAGCCGAGGCTAAGGCCTTGCTCGGAGAAGATCCTTCTACAGAGATCAACGCCGTTCGCGAGCGTGCTTACGGTTCCGAATATTTTAACGCACATAAGAACGAGGTGGCTTATCCGAATGACAAAGGAAGTTTCTATAACGATAACCCGTTTGAGGCGGGCGACGAGAATGTGATGGAAGCTATCCTTAAAGAGAGACTTCGCGAGTTCTTCTTTGAGGGTAAACGTTGGTACGACTTGAGACGCTTCGGTAAGGATTATGTATTAAAATATACCACAGCACAAGAATCACGTTTATTATGGCCGATCAATGAAGGGGCATTGACAAACAATCCCGCATTGAAACAGACTCCCGGATACTAATCGTACATAGGTTTAAGGCGATTGGATATAATTAGGTTTTTGGCACGAATTCCAAAGGGGCTTTGTTCATATGAATGAATATCGCTACCTTTGGAATTCACATATCTATTAATTTCAACCTACAAACAAAAAACATCATGAAAAAAACTTTCCTGTATTTCTGCCTTCTTTTCATCGTACAAACGGCTTTTGCGGCAGACAGTCTTTATGTGCGAGAGCAACAAATCCCCATCTTGATAGACCGGATCGACAATGTACTTTACGAGATGCGGATACCGGCCCAAAAAGGGGATGTATTAAACGAGATCACGATACAGATCGGAGACAATGTCAACCTGTCGGACATCCAAGCGATACGTCTATTTTATAGCGGAGTGGAAGCTCCTTCCCGCAAAGGGGAACATTTCAGTCCCGTTACGTACATATCCAGCCATATACCGGGAAATACCCGTAAGGCTCTTGAATCTTATTCCGTACGGCAAGATGAGGTTACCACCCCCTTGTCGCGCACGGTAAAACTAACCTCTAAACAACCGATGCTTAAAGGCATCAATTATTTCTGGGTAAGTATCCAGATGAAGCCAGAGACTTCCTTATTGGCAAAAGTAGCGACTACGATACCTAACGCCCAGATCAACAACAAACCGATCGACATCACTTGGAAAGGAAAGGTGGACGAACGCCATGTAGGTATCGGCGTACGCCAAGCCGGGGATGACGGATCGGCGGCCTTCCGCATCCCGGGATTAGTGACGACGAATAACGGAACATTACTCGGAGTCTACGATATTCGCTATAATAGCAGCGTGGACCTGCAAGAGAAAATCGATATCGGAGTAAGCCGCAGTACCGATAAGGGACAAACTTGGGAACCGATGCGAGTAGCCATGACTTTCAAACAAACGGATGGCCTGCCCCACGGACAAAACGGCGTGGGAGACCCATCGATCTTGGTAGACGAAAAGACCAATACGATCTGGGTAGTAGCCGCATGGACGCATGGTATGGGTAACGAACGGGCTTGGTGGAACTCCATGCCGGGAATGACACCGGACGAGACCGCCCAACTTATGCTCGTGAAAAGTGAGGACGATGGTAAGACGTGGAGCGAACCGATCAACATCACGTCTCAAGTAAAAGACCCGTCTTGGTATTTCCTATTGCAAGGCCCGGGACGAGGCATCACGATGCAAGACGGTACCTTGGTCTTCCCGATCCAGTTTATCGACGCTACCCGTGTGCCCAACGCCGGCATTATGTATAGCAAAGACCGCGGGAAAACATGGCACCTGCATAACTTAGCCCGCACGAATACCACGGAGGCACAAGTTGCCGAGGTAGAGCCGGGCGTATTGATGCTAAATATGCGCGATAACCGGGGCGGTAGCCGTGCCGTAGCCACGACAAAAGATTTAGGCAAGACATGGACAGAGCATCCTTCCAGCCGCAGTGCCTTGCAGGAACCCGTTTGTATGGCCAGCTTGATCAAGGTAAACGCCAAAGACAACATCACCGGCAAAGACCTTTTACTCTTCTCCAACCCGAATACGACAAAAGGGCGTAATCATATCACGATCAAGGCGAGTCTGGACGGCGGACTTACTTGGCCTACGGAGCATCAAGTCTTATTAGACGAGGCCGAGGGCTGGGGATATTCCTGTCTCTCCATGATCGATAAGGAAACGGTTGGAATCTTCTACGAGTCAAGCGTGGCACATATGACCTTCCAAGCCATTAAGCTAACAGATCTTATTCCTTAGAGAAACAATCTATGAGATCAATACTGAATCTTATTCTTATTGTATATATAGGCATTTCCGGGTCTTTACAGGCCCGGAATCCTGTTTTATTGCCCTTGCCCCAAAAATACGTCCGGACAAACGCTTCGTTCCATCCGAAGGAAATCGCGGTTTCTTCCGAAGGGAAACTCCGTTCCATCCTAATGGAATTCTTGGAGGAGCTGCCGGTAAGCGTCCAACCAGACAGCCGATACAAGATAGAGGTTTCCTTGGTTGACAAATTGGACGGAATCCCCCTCAACTCCGAGGAGGCTTATCAACTAAGCGTCTCTTCCCGGGGGATAACCATCCGGGCGGTATCCGAGCAAGGAGCTTATTGGGCGATACAAACCTTGCGCCAACTGACCGAGCGGCAAGGGAAGCGATATTCCATCCAAGGCTGCGAGATCACCGACTGGCCCGCTTTCCGCATACGAGGATTCATGCAAGACGTGGGGCGGAGCTATATCTCCATGGAAGAACTGAAACGGGAGATCGAGGTACTTTCCCGCTACAAGATGAACGTATTTCATTGGCATCTCACGGAGAACCAAGCTTGGCGTCTGGAGAGCAAGATCTTTCCGATGCTGAACGACAGCTGCAATATGAGCCGTATGCCCGGAAAATATTACACGATCGAGGAGGCAAAGGAGCTGGTTCGCTTTTGTAAAGAACATAACGTACTACTCATCCCGGAGGTAGATATGCCGGGACATAGCGCCGCTTTCATACGGGCCTTCCGTCATGATATGCAGAGCAAGGAGGGTATGGCGATCTTGAAACTATTGATGGACGAGGTTTGCGAGGTATTCGAGGAGGTTCCTTACTTACATATCGGTACGGACGAGGTAAAGTTTACCAATCCAAAGTTCGTACCCGAGATGGTCGCTTATATCCGTGCGAAAGGGAAACAAGTGATCTCTTGGAACCCGGGATGGAAGTACAAGCCGGGTGAGATCGACATGGAGCAAATGTGGAGTTACCGGGGAAAAGCGCGACCGGGCATTCCCGCAATCGACTCCCGTTTCCATTATATCAACCATTTTGATACGTTCGCCGACTTGATCGGCTTATACACCAGCCGTATTTACAATGAACCGCAAGGAAGCCATGATTTGGCGGGTACGATCCTTGCCGTATGGCACGACCGGGTCGTACAGCCGGAGGACAAATTGATCCGGGAGAATAATTTGTATCCGAATCTATTAGCGATCGCCGAACGTTCTTGGTTGGGCGGCGGCTATCAATATTTCGATAAGAACGGAACGATGCTGCCTATCGATCCCGATAACGAGGAGCATAAGGCATTTGTCGATTTTGAGCGGCGGATGTTATGGCATAAAGAACATCATTTCCAAGGATACCCGTTCGCCTACGTCAAGCAAACCAACGTGAGATGGCGTATCACCGACGCTTTCCCGAATGATGGGGAACTGACCCGCTCTTTCCCTCCGGAAAAGGCGCTTCAGACACAATATACCTATGAAGGGAAAAGCTACGGCACGCATGACGCCATCGGTGCCGGAATCTACCTGCGCCATGTCTGGGGACCGCTGGTTCCCGGTGTCTATAAGGACCCGCAGCCGAATCATACCGCTTACGCATGGACTTGGATCTATTCGCCCAAGACGCAAGACGTAGGGGCGTGGATCGAATTCCAGAATTACGGGCGCTCGGAGATGGATCTTCCTCCCTCACAAGGGAAATGGGATTATAAAGAGAGCCGTATCTGGGTAAATGATCAAGAGATAACGCCCCCCGTATGGACCGCTACCCACCGGGAGAAGTCCAATGAGATCCCACTGGGGAACGAGAACTGCGTAAGCCGTAAACCAACCCCGGTCCATCTGGGAAAAGGCTGGAACAAGGTGTTCATGAAGCTTCCGGTCGGTACGTTCAATACCCCCGAGGTCCGTCTGGTGAAATGGATGTTTACGTTCGTTTGCGTCACACCCGATGGAGAGAAAGCGGTGGAAGGACTGGTTTACTCTCCGGATAAACAACTTAAATAACGTCTAATTCGGTTGAATGAAATGAGAAAAATAATAGGAATCTTATCCATCTTCCTCGCTTTCGCATTTATGAGCCAAGCGCAAAAGATCAAGGTGGCTTGCGTAGGTAATAGCGTGACCTACGGCTACGGAATCGAGAACCGGGAAACAAACTGCTACCCGGCCCAATTGCAACAGATGCTTGGAGATGCCTACGAAGTGGAGAACTTCGGGCATAGCGGGGCTACTTTATTAAACAAGGGATATCGTCCTTATACCCAACAAGAGGCGTATCAAAAGGCACTGAGGTTTGCCGGAGATTACGTGATCATCCATCTGGGATTGAACGATACGGACCCTCGGGCATGGCCGAATTACCGGGACGACTTCGTTCGGGATTATCTTTCCTTGATCGAATCCTTCCGGAAAGCCAATCCGAAATGCAAGGTATGGGTTTGCCGTATGACTCCGATATCTCACCGCCATCCTCGTTTTAAATCCGGTACAAGAGACTGGTACTGGATGGAGCAAGCGCTTATCGAAGAAATCGCCCGGATAGCCGGCGCGACCTTGGTCGATTTGCAGGAAGGATTATATGACCGTCCGGATCTATTGCCCGACGCATTGCATCCCAACGCTGAAGGTGCCGGTATCTTGGCCCGCACCGTTTATGGTGCGCTAACCGGCGATTACGGAGGATTACAGCTTCCTGCCATCTATTCGGACCGGATGGTCTTGCAACGGGATCAACCGCTTCCTATATCTGGTATCGCCAACCAAGGGGAGAAAGTAACCGTTACCCTCGCCGGACAAAGGAAGGAGACCGTAGCCGGTACGAACGGGAAATGGACTGTCACGCTCGATCCCTTGCGGGTAAGCGGGAAATCCTATACCTTAACGGTTTCTACCCCCAGCCGCACGCTGAACTATCGGGATGTAGTAGCCGGGGAAGTCTGGCTATGCTCCGGACAATCCAACATGGCGTTTCGGGTAAACGAGAGCGTAAAGGAAGAACAACAGCAACAATTGGATTACGCGAAACAACACTCGCAAATCCGTTTATTCGACCTAAAGCCCCGCTGGGAGACCTACGCCGTGGAATGGGACGCTTCCGTACTGGATTCATTGAACCGCCTGCAATATTACCACGACGCCCAATGGGAAGTATGCGACACGCGGAATACCGCACGCTTCTCGGCCATAGGATTTGCCTTCGGGCGTATGCTGGCCGATAGCTTACAAGTACCCGTAGGATTGATATTGAACGCTGTTGGCGGCTCGCCTACGGAGGCATGGATCGACCGGAAAACACTGGAATTCGAGTTTCCGGATATCTTACAGGATTGGACGAAGAACGACTTTATCCAAGATTGGGTACGTGAACGGGCGGCCTTAAACATCAAGCAAGCGTCCAACCCGCTCCAACGCCATCCGTATGAGCCTTGTTATCTGTTCGAGGCGGGTATCCAACCCCTTCATCGATATCCCATCAAAGGGATTATTTGGTACCAAGGAGAATCGAACGCCCATAATATGGAAGTACACGAACGATTATTCCCGTTATTGGTGAACAGCTGGCGCCAGAATTGGAACGCAGACCTGCCTTTCTACTATGTCCAACTATCCAGCATAGACCGCCCGAGTTGGACTTGGTTCAGGGACAGCCAACGCCGCCTAGCGCAAACCATATCGAATACGGGTATGGCCGTTAGTAGCGATCGCGGGGATTCTTTAAACGTTCACCCTACCCGAAAAAAAGAGATTGGCGAACGACTGGCACATTGGGCCTTGAACAAGACTTACGGACATAACGTAATCCCATCCGGCCCTTTGTTCCGCAACGCAACGTTTACCGATAACGCCGCCTATATCACTTTCGATTACGCAAAGGGCTTGAGAACTTCCGATGGGGACCCCATCCGTACATTCGAGATCGCCGAGCAGGAAGGACTTTACTATCCGGCGCAAGCCGTGGTAGAGAACGGGAAAGTAAAGGTGTGGAACGATCAAGTGACTCACCCGAAGCTGGTACGCTACGGCTGGCAACCCTTCACGAGAGCGAATCTTGTAAACGAGGCGGGCATGCCGGCCTCTACGTTCCGGGCAATAAAAGAATAAGCTATGCATAATAAACAACAAATCACCGGCTGGTTGTTCCTCCTGCTACTCTGCGTAGCGGGATGCGGCCAGCCTGTATCTAAAAAACAGAACACCATGATAAACTGGACAAAATTACCGGATCTACCGGGAGCAGCCGATACGGCTTCCCTTGGCGTTTCCGCCCCGTTCGCCGGCATCCATAACGGCGTATTGATCGTTGCCGGAGGTTGCAACTTTCCGGACAAACCCGTCACCGAGGGAGGAGCCAAGCGATATTATAGCGAGATATTCGTCCTTCTTCCCGAAGGCTGGAAAGAGATCGACCGACTGCCTCGTCCCGTCGCCTACGGCGCTACGGTTTCCACCCCGGAAGGTATCGTTTGCATCGGAGGAAACAACAGTGATTCTTCCTTGGTAGAGGTCTCCCGCATCTCCTATAACCCCACGAAAGGAGAGGTAACGGTTTGCGCCTTACCCTCCTTGCCGTCTCCAATGGATAATCTCTCGGCCGCTTTTACCGGACAGGAGATTTACGTAGCAGGGGGAAATGAGAACGGACAGCCCTGCCATACCTTCTTACGCCTCAACCTAGCGAATATCGAAAAGGGATGGGAACAACTACCGGACTTCCCGGGAGCAGCCCGTGTACAACCGGTATTAGCGGCCGGAGAAAGTCCCAACGGCACACGTATCTATCTAGCCGGAGGCTTCCAGCCCATCCTAAACGAAGAGGAACCGATCGTCCCGACGGATGTATTGGTATTCGACCCGGCAACTTTTACCTGGCAACAAGAGACCGTTCTTCCCCCGTTTAAGGACGGAGCGAACCGTACCCTAACAGGAGGCTGTGCCGTGACTTTCCAAACGGATAAAATCTTATTTATGGGAGGTGTGAACTACGATTGTTTCCTAGCCGCCATCGCCCGCCCGATCCATTTAGCGAAAGCGGAGGCGACGCGAGATTCAGCGGCCATTACCCGCCTGCAAGCGGAAGCCAAGGCCTATATGCACCATCCGGTAGAATGGTACCGATTCAATACCACCTTACTTCAATACGACCTATCCACGAAAGCATGGAGCGATCTGGGCGAATATGAGCAGTTGGCCCGTGCCGGAGCGGGAGCGGTTATCCAAGATGGCCGGTTAACTATCATCAACGGAGAATTGAAACCGGGTATCCGCACGCCGCAAGTGAATCAAGCGAAATTATAATAGGGATTTAGTGGGATCGCTGGTAAGTTTGCCAACGATCCCTGTTTACTTTTTCCACCCGATTTTAAGTATCCGGAGTCTATTTAGAGCATACGTATCCCAAGGCAAATCCTAGACAATAAGCACGTAAATAATGTTCTTATATAAATCACTGAACATAAACAACTTAAAAAGACAATTATACTTTCTGCGAAACACGTACGTGTTTTCGGAAAAAGTCGTACATGTTTTTCGGGAAACACGTACATGTTTTTACTGAATCACACGACAGGAAACAAGAGCGTATATGGAAATATACAATAAGCCTACCTTAAAAATAAGTATGCGATAACCTACACATCCGGATACGCCTCAAATTGCAGCACATTATTGGTCATGATGGGAAAAGAAGATATCGCAATCATAGATATGCACTCCTCTCTATAAAGGGCTTACCCAAACCGATTACGAATGCCAAGAGGGTGACAGTGGGGATGCATGCATGAAGGAGGGGGCTATTCCACCTTTACCTATAATAAATATATAGGCTACTATTGGCCTGCATCAATCAAGATCGTTTTCGTTTCTCCCTCGGCTAGATACGGGCTCTCGTTTGCTATTAAATTTCCTGTTCCAAATCATGTACGCTCATCAATCTGATGGAAAAGCACATCTTCATTCCTAAGTGCTTCTTTAAAACGACTAGCTTAAACCATCGTTTTAGCTATTCGTTTTCATCACTTACAATTCTGGTAGGTAAAAATACGCTCTTTAACAACGTACAATGAAAGATAATTACAAAAGTCGGATTATGAAGAACTTATTTAATTACTGGTTTAAGACAAACAAGAAAAGCTTGTATGATCAATTAGGGAAAGAATTCAATGTCAGCGGCTTCCGTGTATATAAGTTAGCACACGGAAAAACCGCTCACTCTCATATGGATAGATTAATATTGGAGAAATTGCTTGAATTGAAGATTATCAGTGAAATCGGGTTCAGAATCTAAAGGTCCCCTCATTTCATACTTTCTTCTTTATAATTTATACGGACACCATACTTCGTGTATATTCGGTCTAACCCCATCAGGCCGCTGGGGTTAGGCTCGCTTTGCGCTTTACCGGATAAGATCTCCTCGCTCATCGTGATTAGATCCTTTACCCGTTGAGGGGTTTCCTTGTTCATTCCGAAATAATGTCCGGGGTAGAGGTATTTGATATCATATTTCTCGATCACCGCACTCATCTTCTTACAAGTGGATATGAGCGTAGAGAGGTCAACTCCCAGCAATAGATTACCGGAGCCGAACGAATCGCCGCTAAAACCATAAGCGGCATCCTTATCCACAAAAGTGGTTGAGCCGGGAGTATGCCCGGGAGTAAAGACTATCTCTAGGATACGCCCACCTAAATCTAGGATTTCACCATCTTCAAGGAAACAAACTTTGCCTTTATAATTCGGCATAAATTCCGGTATACCTACCGTATCCGCCGGATTGATATAGATCTCGGGGAAATAATCGATAGCCGAGCCTGTATGGTCCGGATGCACATGCGTGGCGACCAGCGTAACCGGCTTATCCGTGATGGAAGCCACTAGCTTATCCAAGTCCTTGATCTTCGTCCCCGCATCAATCAGGATCGCTTTCGTATCGCCCTCGACCAGATACAGGCTCTCGTTCGCCATTAAATGACCTGTTCCAAACCATGTATGCTCATCAATCTGATGGAAAATCACATCTTCATTCTTAAGCACTTCTTTCTCCTCGATGCCTGCCGTCTGTGGCTGGCAGAATAAAGCGATCCTTGACAGGAGCAACAACATCATTAATAAACCTAGTTTTTTCATTATCATATTCATTTTTAATTGTAGAGACGTAGCGTGCTGCGTCTCCTTTCGCCTAATAGTATTAAATCGCCGCGATCTTCCGAAGGCTTGCGTCCCATTTCGGCTCGGCGTGGATGAGACGGATAGCTTCTTCCGGCGTGTCGGCTACCGCCCACATCTTGGCGTGCTGGGGACGCATGAAATTCTCGTTCATGGCGTTCCTCAAGAGTTCCAACAAGGGATCATAGTAATGATTAATATTGAGGATTACGATCGGATTGAGGTAGAGACCGAGTTGTTTCCAAGTGATGATCTCCAGAAGTTCCTCTAATGTACCGCATCCACCGGGAAGGGCGATCACCGCATCCGAGAGGTTTGCCATGAGCTGTTTACGCTCGTGCATCGTCTCGACCTCAATCAACTCAGTCAAGCCTTTATGATACCAATCCTGCTCCACCATAAAATGGGGGATAACGCCCGTTACCGTTCCACCAGCCGCTAACGCAGCGTCGGAGACAGCGCACATCAAACCGATATTCCCGGCACCATTGACTACCCGTAGTTTTCGCTCCCCCAAAAGACGCCCCAATTCCTTGGCGGCGTCAAAATAAACCGAGGGAATCTTCGTGCTGGACGCGCAATACACGCAAACAGACGAGATGTTATTTATCTTCTTTTCTTCCATATCTTTTTATTCTTGATTTATATCGTAGCCAAATAAGGCGAAATCCCCCAGACAAGGATCATCGGGGAAGACTTTCGCCAATGCGTCCGTTATCTCACGGGCCGTACGAAGGGTAGCGGTTTTTTGGCCTGTCAAGCCCAAGCGCAAGGAGATCTGGTGCACATGCGTATCCAACGGGATGATTAATTGGCGGGGATGCACGGCTGTTCTCCAGATACCGAGATCGACGATACCATCCGTACGCACCATCCAACGCAAGAACATCGCCAGACGCTTACAAGCGGAAGTCCCGTGCAAGACCGGAATGCCATTGAGATCAGCAAAAAGTTGTCGCAACCGCAAGATAGGATCTTCGCAAGGACCGGCGGCGGCCATAGCGTCTTCCATACAGTCGTAGGTATCGTATATATCCTTTAGGCGACAACAAAGGAGATGCAGATCATGATAGGTATAAAAACGGTAAAAGGTATCCCGCCCGCGAACCGGGCGGTTCCGTAGAGGAGCGAAAGAAGTCTCTCCGGTACGGATAAACTCGTAAGGACTTTCGCCCATCAGCCAGTGTAGCTCTTCCGCTTTTTGGAGAATATGCGCCCTGCGACCGTAAGAGATCCACGCCGTCAGGAAAGCCGATATCTCAATATCCCGTTTCTCCGTAAACCGATGGGGGAATCGAACCGGATCATCCTTGATAAACGATTCCGTATTGTACGTTTTCGCCCATTCACGAAGTAAAGAGATGATCTTTGTATCCATGTTATTTCTTCTTTAGAAAATATTGCCGCTCGGGTTCCGGATAATGCTCGATAGCGTAACGAAGCGCCGTACGAGGAAGACGAGTAGCGTTGCGTTCCAAGAAATCGGTAAGCGTCTGCCGCTCCTTTTTGCCGACCTCACGCAGCATCCACCCAACCGCCTTATGCATCAAATCGTGTTTATGACCGATCAACCGTTCGGATAACTCCAAGGTATCCCCAAAATCATTCCGACGGATAAATGCCCACGTAGAGACGATCGAGATCCGTTGTTCCCATAAATTCTCGCTTTCCGCCAAACGGTAGAGGAGGGAACGATCTTTGTCCACCAAATACTCGCCGACGATATCCCGACAGGTCAAGTCTACCAAATCCCAGTTATTGCAACGCCGCATATTCTTCAGATAGAATCGGAAGATGGCTTCCCGCTCTTCCGGCATCACTTTCCGATCCTGGAAACGATAGACCAAAATCAGCAAGGCACATAGACGTGCCTCATGCCACGGACTATCCAGCAACAGCTGCAGCTCATCGAAAGGAGTCGCCTTATTAGCCTTCGCTATGCTGCGGGTTTGCGGGACAACCACCCCGAGAAACTGATCGCCCTCGCCATATTGACCGGGACCAGTCTTGAAAAAACGGCTCAAATGAACCGCCTTCTCGGGTGTACCGACCGACTGTAGCTCGGATAGGATAAACGCCGCCGTCATGGCCGGAGTACCCGTGATACGGGACGATCGCCCTCCAAGAACCCGATCACGTTGTTGCATACCGTGCGTGCCATAATGATACGGGTTTCCATCGTCTGGGTGCCGATATGAGGGGTTAATACCACGTTGTCCATTTCCAATAACTCGGGGAGAGGATAGTCTCCAAACTCGAATACATCCAAACCGGCACCATGAATCGTACCTTCCCGCAAGGCTTTTACCAAGGCATGCTCGTCCACCAACGGGCCACGGGCCGTGTTGATCAGGATGGCGGAAGGCTTCATCTGCTTGAACTCTTCCTCGCCGAGGATATGATAGGTATCGGGGGTATAAGGGGCGTTCAAGGATACGAAATCGGCTTTCGCCAGAAGCTCTTCCTTGGAGACGTAGGTAACATTCAATTTGGTCTCGTCCTCGATGCAAAGCTGACGGCGATTGTGGTAGATCACATCCATGCCCAAAGCATTCGCCCGTTTCGCCAAGGCCTTGCCGATACGTCCCATACCGATAATACCCAAGGTCTGTCCGGTAACCGGCATACCGAGGTTCTCCAGTACACCGACCTTCATGTCCTTACCAAGCGTACGCAGCTTACGATCACATTCCGTGATACGCCGGGCAGTATCCAGCATCAAGCCTAAAGCGATATTGGCGGTAGGGGCCGTGACAGGATCAGGCGTATTCGCCACCGTCAAGCCTTTCTCGAGGGCGTAGGCCACATCGATATTATTATAACCAACGGCGTAGTTAGCGATCAGCCGCAATTTCGACGCATGGTCGATCAACTCTTTGTTTACCGGGAAATCGAACATGGAGCAGAGCACATCGTACTCCGGTATCATCTCGAAAACCTCCTCATACGTAAAATCTCTTCCTTCGGGAAAGGTTACCTCGTACTTACTTTCCAACTCGGTAAATCCCTCGCGGAACATGTCGTATGTCACTAATATCTTCATCTTGGATCTATTTGTTATTCAAAAAGCAAAAATACAAATCAATTGGCAATTAATTCCTAAATTTGTGACCAATATATATTTATTATGGTACTAAACTATATTTGGATCGCTTTTTTCTTAATCGCTTTTGTAGTGGCTATCGGTAAATTGGTCATAGGTGGGGATACCGCTGTTTTTACCGAGATTATCAACGCTTCTTTCGCCTCGGCTAAGACGGGTTTCGAGATTTCGTTAGGATTAACGGGGATCTTGTCGCTTTGGCTGGGCATCATGAAGATCGGCGAGAAGGGGGGGGTGATACAAGCGTTCGCACGATTGGCGGCTCCCGTATTCAGCAAGCTTTTCCCGGATATCCCAAGAGACCATCCCGTGACCGGTTCTATCTTCATGAACCTATCGGCAAATTTACTGGGACTGGATAATGCCGCCACGCCAATGGGATTGAAAGCCATGCAACAGTTACAGGAATTAAACCCGAATAAAGAATCCGCCAGCAACTCCATGGTGATGTTCTTATGCATCAATGCCTCGGGACTGACCTTGATCCCGATCACCATCATGATGTACCGGGCGCAGTTAGGAGCGGCGAATCCATCAGACGTATTCCTGCCGATCATGCTCGCTACATTCACATCAACCTTAGTCGCTATTTTAGCGGTTTGCGTACGGCAGAAGATCAATATCCTCCAACGGAACCTAATCCTGTTTTTCGGGGGACTGGGATTATTTATCGGAGGCCTGGTATGGCTATTTAACTCGATGGAACAGGAGCAAGTTTCCTTGTATTCGACTTTATTCGCCAACACGCTTCTTTTTACCATTATCTGCGGATTTATCATCAGCGGCATGCGTAAAAAGATCAATGTATATGATGCTTTTATAGAGGGGGCGAAAGAAGGTTTCCAGACTGCTATAACGATTATTCCTTATCTGGTAGCTATCCTAGTAGGTATCGGTGTCTTCCGGGCTTCCGGAGCGATGGATTTCATCATACAAGGCGTTCGTTTCGGCATTGCTTCGATAGGACTCAACACAGATTTCGTGGAAGCGCTGCCTACCATGTTGATGAAACCGTTAAGCGGGAGCGGGGCTAGGGGCATGATGCTGGACGCCATGAACACGTATGGAGCGGACTCTTTCGTCGGTCGCCTGTCATCCATCGTTCAGGGCTCTTGCGATACGACATTCTATGTAGTCGCTCTTTACTACGGTAGCGTAGGTATCCGTAATACCCGCTATACGGTACAATGCGCCTTGTTAGCGGATCTGGCCGGGGCGATAGCGGCGATAGCAATGGCTTATCTGTTCTTTTAACATTCTATACAATCAATAGATTTGAAATGAATCTATTTAAAATCGAATGATTACATTTGTAACGAAATTTCAATACGATAAATAGACCTTATGGCAATAGCATATTACGCCGAAGATATCGAGCTTCCGGCAATCAAGAAAAGAGCGGTTAGCGGCTGGGTCAAGGCAGTGGCCGAGACATACGGAAAGAAAACGGGAGATATCAGCTATATCTTCTGTTCCGACGAGAAGATATTGGAGGTAAACCGCCAATATCTCCAACACGATTATTACACGGATATCATCACCTTCGATTATACGGAAGGAAATAAGATCTCGGGTGACCTGTTCATCAGCCTCGATACGGTCAGGACAAACGCCGAGACATTCCACACGGATTATAACGAGGAACTCCACCGTACCATCATCCACGGCATCCTGCACCTTTGCGGTATCAACGACAAAGGTCCCGGCGAGCGGGAGATCATGGAGGAGAACGAGAACAGAGCGTTAGCGATCTTGCCGGAGGAATGTCGGGGATAAAACATCGATCAATCCCAAAAACACAAATATGAAAACAGAAGACATACCTTACGATTACACGTATTGCTACGCCACGGACGAGCAATGTACACAAACCGGCCATTGCTTGCGCAGACATGCAGCCAAGATGAACGAGGAACAACCGGAACCTTACTCCGTCGTCTCTTGCGTCACCCCAACATACGTGGCGAAAGTAGCCACCGGAAAACCTTGCAAACATTACCGCTCCGATACACCGTTACGCTATGCCCGAGGTATGAACCACTTATTCGATGACGTACCTCGCTCTCTCTATCCGCAAGTACGACAACGGGTGATGCAAGTGTTCAGTTGCGAGCGTATTTTCTATTATGCCCAGAAAGGGGAGTACCTCACATCTCCCGAGGAGCAGAAACGAATCAATGCCATCTTTTCCAAAGCGGGCCTTCCCGCTCCATCCTTCGACGAATATGTGACGCAACCTAATTGGAGAGCCTGAGCGATCCCATAACCTACTTTTACTGCAACCCGCCTTGCAGTAGTACTGCACGCCGGTTGCAGTGTCACTGCACGTGGGTTACAGTAATGCTGCAAGGCTAGTTGCAGTCCTATAAGAACTATTGTTTTACCAAAGGGAAAGTTACACCGCCTAAACTTTCCCTATAATTTCCCGCATATTTACCCCCCGGAATCGTTCTTCATTCTTTTTTATTCCTATATTTGTCACAAATTCCTCAGCAGAAAGCCCTAGGGTGGAAGCCGGGGGAAAGGTTTATTTATAAGAAGACGTTTATTGGCGTTTGTCTTTCGTATTTCAAAACTTCGCAACTTTTGACTCCTCGAAATGACTAACAGCAACAAAGACGTCCTCGTGTGGTGTGTCCATACAAACACCGATATGTCCTTTGCCAAAAGGGCGTCTGGTTTGTTGTACATATCGGCGTGGGCTTTCTGCGTTGCTCGTTCTCGGGGAGTGGGCAATGCGAAGGCCTTGAAGTACGGGACGGGCAAAGGTAAGATTCCCACGCCTTCCTTGTATATAGGCTTCCTTTTTCCAACAATTAACCACCAAAGGGAATCGGGTATCATGAGAAATTAACCATGATCCACATCGGACAGCTGATTGAGCATACGCTCCGCAACCAAGGTCACACGATCACTTGGTTCGCTACGCAATTGTGCTGTACCCGACCGAACGTATATAAGATATTCAACAAAGAAAGCATTGACACTTACTTACTTTGGCGAATTTCTTGCATCTTGCGGCACGATTTCTTCCGAGACCTCTCCGAAGCTGTCAAGACGGATCTGACATCTTTCTAACATGGCTAGTGTATCCATATAGGATACAATTGTATAAATCATTTGGAATCACCAATTTACCCACTAACTCCTATATTTACCTCTATATTTGTACCGTAAAAACAAATTACAATTAACGATAATATGAGCCTATAAAAAGATGAAAAGACAAATTCTAACCACGGCACTGCTTGCGCTAATATGCACGGGGGCGTATGCTCAAAGAGACAAGGTAAAGATACAAGATACCCAAGCACGCTTGCTAGACGTGACATCCAACGCCTACGTAAAACCGCTAACCGTGGAACTGAAAGTAGATAAAACCAAGGGACGCATCCGGGATGAATGGACTTTGACCAAGGAACAAGCGGAAGGGGAGATGAAAGGAGATATCGTGAATATCCGCAGTTATGCAGTCTATATGTCTTCGCAAAAACATGACGCAGACGTGATCGTTGCCGCCACGTTCAACTTCAGGACAAACGATGAAGGTACGGGATATCTGATTACTGTCGTCGGCTATCCGGCAACCTTCGAGAACTGGAAAACAGCCGATAGCTCCGACTTAGAGTGGATCCGAATGGAAAAGACTCTTACCACCAACGACCGGGAAAAGATCTCGGCCGTAGTGAAATAAATACTGTAATAAAATAAAAGAAGAAGCATGAGAAGAATTTATCTTTTATGGCTGCTAGGCATCATAATGCTTATGCCCATCAGTCTCACGTCTTGTTCCGATGATAACATTGGTTCTTCCAATGACTTGATCGGCACATGGGAAAGTGTGTCTCTTTCCGGTTGGTATAAAGAAAACAAGGAAATTGTCGAACAATGGGAGGACGAACCAGACGATGACTTCAAGATTGTCTTCAACGAAGACGGAACTTTTGAATCGTATGAAAGGTATTATGGCCAGTGGCACGGAGGATTGGAAGGAACATGGACGTACAAAGGAGGTAAGATCTATATGCGTGACTACGAGTACGATGAAGAAGAGGTCGTAACAGTGAAGAAACTGACCTCTTCCCAATTGGTCACCGAGTACCATCATAAACATATGGATACGGAAGAGGGGATCGTCTACGAAGAATATCAGAGCACGGTCTATCGCAAGATCTCGGATTGACCGATCCTGTCTGTAAGCCCATAAACGGCTGGAAAGATAAAGATTACTAACTATAAATTGATTTCAAAGATGAGAAAGAGTTTACTTTTATTTGTAATGACGCTCCTCGTATGTTCCGGCATACAAGCACAGATCGTATCATCCCGCAGCGTTGGGATTGAATCCACTCCACAACGCCCTTCCGAGACCATGTGGTATTTACGAGGCGGACTGAATATGGCTGGATTCGCCGGTGACGGCGCGGAAGGCATGGGGAGAAAAGCGGCTTATAATTTCGCTGTCGGTTTTCAAAAGCCGATCACGAACATCGGTGCTTACTGGGGCATGGATTTCGGATTGGGATCGAGAGGCTGGAAAATAGATGAACTAAAAACCATGACGAACAACCTCCAAGTATCTCCATTCACTTTCGGCTGGAAATATGGGATAACGGATGACTTTTTCATCGACGGCCATATCGGAGGATTCATCAGCTTTGACTATTTAGGCAAGATGAAATACGATGGCGAGAGCATCAGCATGGGCGACTGGGAAGATGAGTTGGATATAGAATGGAACCGGTTCGACGCAGGTATGAACATCGGATTCGGAATATGGTACGACCGTTTCAACCTTGACTTCACTTTCCAACGTGGATTCGTGGAGGCTGCTACCGATAGCGAGGCTTATACCAGCAATATCATGCTACGTTTAGGCGTTGCATTCTAAAAGTCACCCCAAAAAAGATGTCTATGACTTACCTAACGATAGAAGACAAGTCATAGACGTTTTTGCATGATCTTAAACATTTCAAGATATATGTCACGATTTTTATTCTCAATCACATTCCTATTCCAAATTTCCATGCTGGTAGCTCAGACATTCGTGGAGATCGGGAATACCTATCCGGTAAGTGTGGATGGTAATAAATATGTTGTCAATGGTTTCATCACCTTCGATAAACTCACCGATGAGGAGATTTACGCCAACACGTTATTATGGACGGTGGAAAACGTATGTCCGAAACTTCAAGAAGGGATAAACGACCGAAACGATAAAGGCAAGAGCTTTCGCTGCGATTGGATCATCGGGTCGCTGGCCGGCTCCGGATTTGAGAACACGTATTATTGCCGTGTCAATTTCCGTGTAGCGGATCAAAAATTGGTTTACTACATATCGGATGTACTGATCGAATCGCCGGCTTTCGTGATGAAGAAAGTGACCCCTCTCGAAAAGTTGACACCAGACAAAAAGGCAGCGCATAAACAAACGATGGAAGACTTCACGCAAAGCGAATCGTCTGTGCTAAACAAACTATTCGATTTCATCTCGACCAACCAATTATCCGAGATCACGCATTGGGACGCAATCAGCATCCGTAAGCCCATAAAGGGCATGAACGAGGATGAGTGCAGATTGGCGTTCGGCAAACCTCAATCCATACTAGAAACCAATGGCGAGATACAATGGATGTACAGCAGTTCTTTTTACTTATTTTTCAAGAACGGGCAAGTCCAAACCATCATAAAGTAAACAATATCTTTTTACCCAGTTCATATAGCAAAGAAATGCGAACCAGCGTACTCGGATTGCTTCTTCTCTTAATCCCGAATCTTTTATGGGCAGATGGAAGAGAAGTAACAGATAGTCTTACTTATTCCTGCGAAGACAGGACTACACGATTCAAGGTAAAGCAACTTATACTTCCGGCCTCCTTAATAGCGGTTGGATCATGGGGCATAAGCAATGGCTTTCTACGATCTGTCGACAATTCCGTGCGAGACGGCATGACCAACCTCCGGGGAGAACACTACTTCCATGCCGACGATTACATTCAATACCTGCCGGTCATCTCATACGTAGGATTAGGATTAGTAGGTGTGAAAGCCAAACACTCGTTCAAAGAGCGGCTGATCGTCACGACTACCTCTTATTTGACCATGGGCATATTGGTGAATGGGACAAAGTACTTTGTCGATGAGAAACGACCCGATTCCTCAGCCCAAAACTCTTTCCCCTCGGGACACACCGCCACGGTTTTCATGGGAGCGGAATTGGTACGGTCGGAATATGGGATCGGATATGGAATCGGTGCCTATTTGGTAGCCGGAGGCGTAGCTTTTCTACGGCTTTACAACGATCGGCATTGGTTGAACGATGTGGTAGCGGGAGCGGGTTTTGGCATATTGAGCGCACGTATCGGTTACTGGCTATTGCCGGTCAACCGAAAATTATTCCGATTAGACAAGAAAAAGAGTGCCACTATCATTGCGACCTCGCCGTTCTATCAACCAGATAACCATGCGTTCGGAGCGGCCTTGGCCATACGTTTTTAGCAATCAATCGATCAACAACGGTTCCTGTTTTCCCGAATCATATACGACAAACATAGAGCCGTCTTTCTCGATCATGACGCCACGGCCTCGTTCCTTCTCCTTGTTTTCTTGATTATCGACATTCACGGCAATCACTTTATAATGATAGAAAGTCGTGATATCATCGAAAATGGTATGACCTACAAAGATGCGGTTCACATTATATTTCTCTAATATTTTCCGCAAATCATCCCGGTCTAGCGGATGATACTTATCCGCGCTACGTACCATACCCCGATACCAGATCGGTCCATACGTAGCGAACATAAAAGAAAGATCGGAGCCTTTATCTATATTACGTTCTTTTTTCGTCAAGAAGAGACCATCGCTCACGATCTCATTCACGGTAGGGATATCGTAATTCCGGTCTAAAAACTCCTTGCTCAACCCAGCATGGACAAACAGGTTATCTCCGACCACTTGTATAGAGTTACGAGTTTTCAACCAATGTCCCAACTCGCTTTTCTGCCAAAGCTCCGGATAGGTCATTCCTAAAGTATCCGCCAATTGAGTATATTTCTTCTTCACGTATCGCAAATCATTTCCCAAAACCATGGTCTCATGATTTCCGATTAAGAAAGTCACTTTTCCACCGGCATCTTCCGCTTCTTTCTCCAACTTGTAGATCAACCAATAGATAGGGAGTACGTCGACGCCCCGGTCAAAGACGTCACCGATTATCACCAATTGGTTGGCCCCGAAAATCCAATTATAGTCCGCATCGATCACTTTTCCCGCCTTTAACAAGGAGGCGAAACAAGACCAGTTCGCATGTGGATCTGAAAGAACAAACGTCTTCTCAGGTTGCACATCTTTCCATTTCGGACGAGAGACGGAGTGTATGGTTACCGGAAACAATCTCTCTCCGTTATCGGAAAACACCTCGAATGAAAAGGTGGTAGGTATACTTTTATAATGCTTATCCAATAACCGGCCTTTCCCATCTACAGATATCGCACGCATACTACCATCATCCGCTTTCAATAGATAGGGACCATCAATCGATAAATTCTCGATCGCTTGACGAAGTTTCTTATCTTTCCCACAAACTGGACTGAAGCAAGAGGTCAGTAAAACCAGAAAAACAAGGATACGGCATTGAATAGAATTCATAGCAGCTTAAATCTTTAGTTCGTTAAACCTGAAAACAATGTATGTATTTATTATACAAATATAAACGAATTCTTTCACGAACACTCACTATCTTCGCGTAAAATAAAAGGGAATAAAAATGACTTTCAATTACGACGTAATAGTAGTAGGCGCAGGACATGCCGGCTGTGAAGCCGCCGCCGCCGCGGCGAATCTAGGATCAAAGACGCTTTTGATCACGATGGACATGAACAAGATCGCCCAGATGAGTTGTAACCCGGCAGTCGGGGGAATCGCCAAAGGACAGATCGTACGAGAGATCGATGCGCTAGGCGGATATATGGGAATCGTGACCGACCAGACCGCTATCCAATTCCGTATGTTAAACCGTAGCAAAGGACCGGCCATGTGGAGCCCGCGTGCCCAAAGCGACCGTGCCCGTTTTATCGATTGCTGGCGGGGCATACTGGAGAATATGCCGAATCTATCCATCTGGCAGGATATGGTTCAAGAACTGATTATCGAGCATGGACAAGTCTGCGGCGTTCGTACGGGAATGAATGTCGTATTCCGTGCCGGAGCGGTGGTGCTTACGAACGGGACCTTCCTAAACGGCCTGCTTCATATCGGAAGAACCCAGATACGGGGCGGACGTATCGCCGAGCCTGCGGCGACCGGACTTACCGAGCAACTTATCTCTTTAGGTATCCAAACAGATCGCATGAAAACCGGAACACCGGTCCGTATCGATGGCCGGAGCGTTCACTTCGATGAAATGGAGGAACAACCGGGGGAGAACGATTTCCATAAGTTCTCCTACATGGATACCAGTCATCGTAAATTAAAACAATTGAGTTGCTGGACTACCTTTACGAACGAGACTTGCCACGATATATTACGGGAAGGTCTCCCCGACTCTCCTCTTTATAATGGACAGATCAAAAGTATCGGTCCCCGTTATTGTCCTAGTATCGAAACGAAAATCGTGACGTTCGCCGACAAGACGCAACATCAACTATTCCTAGAGCCGGAAGGCGAGACCACGCAGGAATACTACCTAAATGGCTTCTCCTCTTCCC
The DNA here is from genome assembly GCF_003670185.1 of Parabacteroides sp. CH2-D42-20. NCBI lineage: Bacteria > Pseudomonadati > Bacteroidota > Bacteroidia > Bacteroidales > Tannerellaceae > Parabacteroides > Parabacteroides sp. CH2-D42-20. The sequence goes on from NZ_RAYG01000013.1 coordinate 137,162, forward strand.
TACCCTTGGATATCCAGCTTCGTGCGCTCCAAGCGATCCCCGCTTTCCGTGACGTGCAAATCTATCGTCCCGGATATGCGATTGAATACGATTTCTTCGACCCGACTCAGCTAAGACACAATTTGGAGACCAAACAAATCCGAAATCTTTTCTTCGCCGGACAGATCAACGGGACTACCGGATACGAGGAAGCCGGCGGACAAGGTTTGGTAGCGGGTATCAACGCCCACATCAATTGCCACGGCGGACAACCTTTTATCCTCGGAAGGGATGAGGCTTATATCGGTGTCCTTATCGATGATTTGGTAACAAAAGGCGTAGACGAGCCTTACCGTATGTTTACCTCTCGTGCGGAGTACCGCATCTTACTGCGCCAAGACGACGCAGATATGCGACTCACCGAGAAATCCTACCAAATGGGATTGGCCAAACAAGACCGCTACGATTTACTGCGAGAGAAAAAAGAGAGCCGTGACGCTATCATCCGTTTTGCGGAGACCTACTCCGTAAAGCCTCAATATATAAATAGCGGTTTGGAGAAACTGGGCACAGCCCCCCTATCCCATGGTTGCAAATTATTCGATGTCGTACTCCGTCCGCAGACTACCTTGGAGAACCTTGCGGATCTAGTTCCGGCCCTTCGTGCGGAGCTGGACAAAGTCCCGGCCTCTCGTAAGGAAGAGATCATCGAGGCCGCCGAGATATTGATTAAGTATAGCGGCTACATCAAACGAGAGCAAATCATAGCGGACAAGATAAACCGCTTAGAGAATATCCGGATCAAGGGTAAATTCGATTACAATTCTATCCAGTCTTTATCTACGGAAGCCCGCCAGAAATTGACCCGGATAGACCCCGACACGATCGCTCAAGCGAGCCGCATCCCGGGTATTTCCCCTAGCGACATCAACATCCTTTTGGTACTGCTCGGAAGATAAAACACGAAATGTTCCACGTGAAACATATTAAAGGAGATATTCAAATGAATGAAGCTAAAACACTGGTTATACGAGGAAATCTGGTAGATATAATCAACAGGCGCACCTTTGGGGCAGAGATTTCAATTCAAAACGGGCGCATCAAAAAGGTAATCCCTACCGGACAAGATGAGGGATCTTACCTCCTCCCCGGCTTTATTGACGCGCATGTCCATATAGAGAGTAGCATGGTAACCCCTGCGGCATTCATTCACGCAGCCGTACGCCATGGCAGTATCGGTGCCGTGGCGGACCCTCATGAGATAGCGAATGTAATGGGTACCGAAGGAGTCGAATATATGCTCGACAACGCGAAAGGGATTCCTTTCTACACATGGTTCGGTGTCCCATCTTGCGTACCGGCTACGATTATGGAAACCTCCGGTGCGATCATAGACGCAGACGAAACCGCTCGTTTGTTGGAACGAGAGGATCTACACTTCTTGGCAGAGATGATGAATTACCCCGGAGTCTTAAATAAAGATCCGGAAGTTATGCGCAAAATAGAAGCCGCGAAAAACGCAGGGAAACCCATCGACGGACATTATCCCCTAGCAACAGGCCCCAAGCTAAAGGCATATATCGAGTCTGGCATTTCCACCGATCATGAAACCATCTATCTAGAAAAAGGCCGTGAAAAATGTGAGCTTGGGATGCATGTCCTTATTCGGGAAGGAAGCGCGGCGAAAAACTTTGACGCACTTCATCCGCTATTGAAAGAGTATCCCGAACAAATCATGTTCTGTACGGATGACGCGCATCCTTCGTTTTTAAACAAAGGACACATAAATAGGATGGTAAAAAAATCGCTGGATTTAGGATATGATCTATATGATGTATTACGGGCCGCTTCCTATAATCCGGCCATGCACTATAAAATTCCCGCAGGTTTCTTACGAGAGGGAGACTCCGCCGATTTTATCCAAGTAGACAATTTAAAGGATCTAACCATACAGGCAACCTATATACAAGGAACCTGTGTATACGATGGGGAAAAATGCACGCTTCCACTCCAAAAGCCTATACATCGTAATAATTTCCACACGAAACCGATCACATTAGAAAAGCTAGCGGTAAAAGCGAAAGGGGAACAGATGCGTGTCATTGTTTGCGAAGACAGCGAATTAATCACGAAAGAAGAACTATATCCTGTACATACATTCGATGGATTTGTAGAATCGGATACAGAACGAGACATTTTAAAACTCGTCATTCTAAATCGCTATCAAACGGCTCCTCCGGCTATTGCCTTTATAAAAGGAACAGGGCTCAAGCTCGGTGCCATCGCTCAAAGTATTTCCCACGATAGCCATAACATCATCGCTATAGGCGTAACCGATTTCGAGCTTATGCAAGCGATCAATGCGGTAATAAAGGCTAAAGGTGGAATCGCAGTAAGCAGTATGGACGAAGTCACTCTCCTGCCCTTGCCGGTAGCGGGATTGATGAGCGACGAATCATTGGAAGAGACGAGCCGCCGTTACGAAGAGATCGAGGAAAAGATCAAACGGTTAAAGACCCCGATGGATTCATTACAAATGACGCTTTCTTTTATGGGATTGCTGGTGATCCCATCCTTGAAACTTAGCAACAAAGGTTTGTTCAATAGCGAGACATTCCAATTTACTTCCCTATTCGTATGATAGCCGATAAAGACGAACATATCAAGACGATCCTATCGGTCATTCCGGAAAAGCCGGGATGCTACCAGTATTTCGATGAAAACGGAACGATTATATACGTCGGCAAGGCGAAGAACCTAAAACGACGGGTATCCTCTTATTTCAACAAGGTACATGACAGCAATAAGACACGTGTGTTAGTCAAACAAATCCGGGATATCAAATATATAGTCGTCGATACGGAAGAAGACGCGTTACTACTGGAAAACAACCTCATCAAACAGTATCGTCCCCGCTATAACGTATTATTGAAGGACGACAAAACCTACCCTTCCATCGTGGTAAAGAACGAGTACTTTCCCCGGGTTTTCCAAACCCGGAACATCGTTCGGGACGGATCACAATATTACGGTCCTTATCCCTCTTTGTTCACGGCGAAAGTGATGCTACAGATGCTAAAGGAACTTTACCCATTACGCACTTGCAAATATCCCCTCACTCCCGAATCCATCGCACAAGGACGCTATAAGGTTTGTCTGGAATACCATATCAAGCGTTGTAAAGGGCCTTGTGAAGGCTTGCAATCATTGGAAGAATACCAGCAAAATATTTCCGAGATCAAAGAGATTCTGCGAGGCAACATCTCGCAAATCAGCAAACACCTCTATGAGGAGATGCAATCGCTCGCTGCCGAGCTCAAGTTCGAGGAAGCGCAAAAGATCAAGGAAAAATACGAAGTCATCGAGAACTACCGTTCTAAATCTACGGTCGTAACCCCGATGCTACATAATATAGATGTATTCACGATCATAGAGAATGACCATTCCGCTTATGTAAACTTTATGCATATCGGAAACGGGGCGATCGTACAAGCCTATACATTCGAGTATAAAAAACGATTGGACGAAAGCAAGGAGGAATTGTTAAGCCTAGGCATTATCGAGATGCGGAATCGTTTTAAAAGCACCGCCCGGGAGATTATCGTACCCTTCAAGCTGGACATGCAGCTAGAGAATGTCACTTTCACCATTCCCCAAAGAGGAGATAAAAAGAAACTGCTTGATTTATCCGAGATGAACGTTAAGCAGTTTAAGGTAGACCGCTTGAAGCAAGCGGAAAAGTTGAATCCGGAACAACGGAATACCCGTATCTTGAAAGAGATCCAAGAGGCCTTGCATCTGGAAAAACTGCCCGCTCATATCGAATGTTTCGATAATTCAAACATACAGGGAAGCGATGCGGTAGCGGCTTGCGTGGTATTCAAGATGGGGAAACCGTCCAAGCAGGAGTATCGTAAATACAATATAAAGACCGTAGTCGGTCCGGATGATTACGCCTCCATGAAAGAAGTCGTCCGTAGGCGTTACGGGCGAGCGATCGAGGAGCGATCTCCCCTACCCGACTTGATTATAACAGACGGTGGAAAGGGGCAAATGGAAGTGGTTCGCTCGGTGGTAGAAGATGAATTAGGCTTGTCCATTCCAATCGCCGGACTAGCGAAAGATGGTAAGCACCGAACCTCGGAGTTATTATTCGGGTTCCCACCCGTAACCGTTGGCATGCGTTTGGACAGTCCGCTATTCCATCTGCTTACCCGGATACAAGACGAGGTACACCGTTTCGCCATCACTTTCCACAAGGATAAACGAAGTAAGACCCAGACAAAATCCGAATTAGACACCATTAAGGGTATCGGTGAAAAGACAAAAGTATTACTTTTACGTCACTTTAAAAGCGTAAAACGAATCAAGGAAGCAAGCTTCGAGGAACTGAAATCCGTGATTGGCGAGGCGAAAGCCAAGGCACTACAAGAGGGACTGGATGGAAAGCGAACAGAAAGCGAACAAAAATAGAACAAAAGCGAACAAAAAGCGAACAAGATGAGAACAGTTACACAACGTGTGCAGCACGCTTCCGTCACGATAGACGGACAGCTTAAGTCCAAAATTGGAAAGGGGCTATTGGTATTAGTCGGTATCGAGGACAAGGATACGCAAGAAGACATTGAATGGTTGGCAAAAAAGATCACCAACCTACGCATATTTGACGATGAAAACGGGGTCATGAACCGCTCGGTTATCGAAGCGGGAGGCGAAATCATGGTTGTCAGCCAATTTACCTTACACGCCTCTACGAAAAAAGGGAACCGCCCCTCCTACTTAAAAGCGTCTAAACCGGATATCGCCATTCCGATGTATAAAGCTTTTTGCGAAGAGGTAGGGCTTCAACTCGGAAAACCTGTACAAACCGGAACATTCGGAGCTGATATGAAAATTGAACTTTTAAACGACGGGCCGGTTACTATTATTATCGACTCTCAAAATAAAGAATAAGTATGGCAGATATAACCTTACAACAAGCCCAGCAAATGGTAGACGCTTGGATCAAGACCTATGGGGTCCGTTATTTCAATGAGCTTACCAATATGACCATCCTCACCGAGGAAGTGGGCGAGCTAGCCCGGATCATGGCACGTACCTACGGTGAGCAGTCTTTCAAGGAAAGTGACAAACACCGGGATTTAGGCGATGAAATGGCAGATGTCTTATGGGTACTGCTTTGCCTCGCCAACCAGACCGGAGTAGATCTTACCGCCGCTTTCGAGAAGAATCTCCAAAAGAAAACAGACCGAGATAAAGAACGACATATAAACAATCAAAAACTATAAGCATATGGCACATCATCACGATTGCGAATGTGGACATGATCATCATCATGAACATGAACACGAATCAAATTCCGTACAGATAGACCGTTATCATGAAGCTTTCAATAAGTTTGAGCCGGCCCTGCCGGATACCCAGACCACTGAGACTGTAAACGCTCTTTTAGAGAAACATTTCCAAGAAAACTTTACACCGGAAGTATTGAAAACGATTCATGGTTGCATCGACTTGACCTCATTAACCAGTCTGGATACCAAAGAAAGTATCTGGAAGATGGTAGACACGGTAAATGATTTCGAGGGAACTCGTCCGGATGTCCCGAACGTAGCCGCTATTTGCGTCTATCCCCTATTCGTGGAAACGGTTAAGCAGGCACTTACTGCACAAGAGGTTAAGATCGCGTCGGTTGCCGGAGGTTTTCCATCCTCACAGACATTTACGGAAGTCAAGATCGCCGAAACGGCCATGGCCGTCATGCAAGGAGCCGATGAAATCGACGTTGTCATGAACCTAGGCTACTTCATGGAAGACAATTTCGAGGAACTGACGGAAGAATTACAAGAGATCAAAGAGAGCTGTCGCCACGCCCATTTAAAGGTAATCTTAGAGACCGGAGCTTTAGTCACAGCGGAGAACATCCAAAAGGCATCCATCCTAGCCATGTATTCCGGTGCGGACTTCATCAAGACCTCCACGGGTAAAGGATACCCGGGAGCCACTTTCGAGGCCGCCTATACCATGTGCAAAGCCATCAAAACCTACCATTCCATCACCGGAAACAAGGTTGGCATCAAGATCTCCGGAGGCGTACGCACGGCGGAAGACGCAGTTCGATATTATACGATCGTAAAGGAAATACTGGGCAACGAATGGCTGAACAAGGATTTGTTCCGTATAGGAGCGAGCAGTCTGGTCGGTGATATAGAAAAACGACTCGGGAAATAGTCCATTCTAATAAACCGGGCGCAGATGACTTAGAATCCTGTGTCCGGTAAGCACTCTCAAAGTCAGTTAACTTACCTTAGCATCGAAGTTAACTGACTTCGTCAAGTAAGTTAACTTCATTGGCTATTGAAGCATACTTACTTTTTTACTAACAAGAGCCATCTCTCTACAACTAATAGATAAAGGAATTTCTATTTGGAGCGAGTCATAATATAATCCGCCAACTGGATCAAGGATGTCCGTGCCCCGGATTCTGGCAATCTCAAAAGAACATCGACCGCCTTATCATGATATTCCTTCATGCGGGCCTCGGCATATTCGATTCCACCGTTCGCCTTGGCAAACTCAATCAAAGAATCGACATTCTCCGCCGCGAAATCCTTCCGTAAAATCATATCCAAATAACGGGCGGCCTCCTCTTCCCTACCCTGCCGCAAGGCATATAATAATGGAAGCGTAACCTTACCCTCACGAATGTCATTTCCCGTCGGCTTACCGATATTCGCCTCCTTGAAATAATCAAAGATATCATCCTTGATCTGGAAGCAATACCCCAGATACTCGCCAAACTCACGGCAAAGAGCGATCACCTCCGCAGAGGCGCCCGATGAAATGGCCCCAATCTCCGTGCAAGCGGAAAGCAAGGTAGCCGTCTTCTTCTTGATAACTTGCAGATAACAATTCTCGTCTAAGATACTCTCCTCGGCGGTCTCCAATTGCTTGATCTCACCTTCGGACAAGTCTCTGCCTAAATTAGAGATAATCCCGACAATCCGCAAATCGCCGGTTTGTATGGAACGGATCAAAGCGGTAGAAAGCACATAATCACCTACCAACACGGAAATACGGTTATCGAAGATAGCGTTCAATGAGGGAACGCCACGACGTTGCTTCGTCTCATCGATCACGTCATCGTGAATCAATGTAGCGGTATGCAAAAGCTCCAGCAAAACAGCGGAATTGATCGTGTTATCCGTAACCTGTCCACAGACCTTGGCGGTAAGGAGCACCAATAACGGACGCACATGCTTCCCGGTAGAATTCAGTATAACGTCGATAGCCGATTGTAACCGGGTCGTCTCGCTGCGTAGAGATGCCTCGAAATCCTTATTGAAACGTTCAAATTCAGCGGAAACCGGTTCTTCTATTTTCCTTCTTTCATCCATAATTCCATGCAAAGATTCGCAAAAGTAACAAAAACTATCGAGTAAGCGAGTTTTTTCGTACATTTACCCAGATTTTGTCCCACTAAAACGTGTTAAAAGTAATGAAGTTATTCCTTATAGATGCGTATGCGTTAATTTATCGCTCCTATTACGCCTTCATCAAGAATCCGCGTATCAACTCCAAGGGTGTGAATACCTCCGCCATTTTCGGTTTTATCAACAGTCTGGAGGATGTATTAAAACGTGAGAACCCGACTCATATAGCGGTGGCCTTTGACCCGAAGGGACCGACCTTCCGCCATGAGGCCTTCGAGCAATACAAGGCACAACGGGAAGAGACGCCGGAAGTGATCCGTCAATCCGTCCCTATCATTAAAGAAATCATAGAGGCTTACAATATTCCGATTCTGGAAGTACCCCGCTACGAGGCGGACGATGTGATCGGCACCGTGTCCAAACAGGCGGAGAAGGAAGGCTTCGAGGTGTACATGATGACGCCGGATAAAGATTACGGCCAATTGGTGTCCGAACATATATTTATGTATCGTCCGAAATTCGGAGGCGATTACGAGATCATGGGCGTGCCCGAGGTCTTAAACAAGTACGGCCTCACGAGTACGGAGCAAGTGATCGACTTGCTGGGACTGATGGGCGACGCTTCCGATAATATCCCCGGCTGTCCGGGTGTCGGCGAGAAGACCGCTCAAAAACTACTGACCGAATTCGGAAGCATCGAGAACCTGTTAGCGAACACTGATAAGTTGAAAGGCGCACAAAAGAAGAAGGTGGAGGAGAACGCCGAGCAAATCCGTTTTTCCAAATTCTTGGCGACGATCAAGACGGATGTCCCTATCAAGTTCGATGCCGCCCGTTGCATTCGTGAAAAGCCAAACGAAGAGCGGCTGACTGAGATTTACACAGAATTGGAATTTAGAACATTTATTAACAAACTAAGTTCTGAGCCGGTCAAAGCCGCTCCGAAAGGTCCCGTTCAAGGCGATTTGTTCGCGATTTTTACGCCCGAGAGTACGGAAGAGCCCAAAAAATCGATTCTCACGGACTTAAAGTCCACCCCCCATAACTATTATTTAACTGATACAGAGGAAAAACAAGCCGATTTAGCCCGCTTTTTATTGGGTCAAGAATTTTTCGCCTTTGACACGGAAACCGACGGTATCGATCCCTTGAAAGCCGGATTGGTCGGAATGTCGTTCGCCGTGAAAGAAAACGAGGCTTGGTATGTCCCTGTTCCCGCCAACTCAGTAGAGGCGGCGAAAGTAGTGGAACGCTTCTCCCCTGCCCTGCAAAATCCGAAATCATTAAAGATCGGGCAAAACATCAAATTCGATATTTTGGTACTTCGTAAATACAACGTGAAGGTAGCCGGTCCTCTGTTCGATACGATGATCGCCCATTACCTGCTGAATCCGGAATTGCGGCACGGAATGGATTACCTAGCGGAGACCTACCTCAAGTACCAGACCGTCCACATCGAGGAACTGATCGGCCCAAAAGGAAAGAACCAGTTATCGATGCGAAACGTACCCGTGGAGCAAATCGCCGAATACGCCGCCGAGGACGCGGACATCACGCTCAAGCTAAAGAATTATTTCGCGCCCGAGTTAAAGAAGGAAGGACTGGAATCCCTCTTCACCACGATCGAGATGCCATTAATATATGTATTAGCGGAAATGGAGGCCACCGGCGTCACGCTGGATACGGTAGCGCTTAAGCAATCTTCGGGGGAACTTACCGCCTCCATGAACAAACTGGAGCAAGAGGTTTACGAGCTGGCCGGCACGGAATTCAACATCAACTCCACGAAACAGGTCGGCGAAATCCTTTTCGACCGCTTGAAGCTGGACGAGAAAGCGAAGAAGACCAAAACTGGCGGTTACAGTACCAGCGAGGATGTATTGGAGAAACTTCGCAGCAAACATCCCATCATCGGCAAGCTCCTTGAATACCGCGGACTTAAAAAGTTATTAAGTACCTATATCGACGCTCTACCCGAGTTGATCAATCCGCAGACCGGAAAGATACATACCTCTTTCAACCAAGCGGTAACATCTACCGGACGCCTCAGCTCTACCAATCCGAACCTGCAAAACATTCCGGTACGGGACGATCTGGGCCGTGAGATCCGTAAGGCATTTATCCCGGACAATACGGATTGCCTCTTCTTCTCGGCCGACTACTCCCAGATCGAGCTTCGTATCATGGCCCACCTGAGCGGTGACCCGCATATGATCGAGGCTTTCCAAAGCGGAGCGGATATCCACGCCGCCACAGCCGCCAAGATCTACGGAATCCCGGTAGAAGAAGTAACCAGTGATATGCGCCGGAAGGCGAAAACCGCCAACTTCGGTATCATCTACGGCATCTCCGTCTTCGGGCTCGCCGAGCGTCTGGGCATCCCTCGTTCTGAGTCCAAGGAACTGATAGACGGTTATTTCAGCACCTACCCCCGCATCAAGGAATACATGGAGGAGAGCATCAAGGTAGCCAAGGAAAAAGGATACGTAGAGACCATTTTCAAGCGCAAGCGTTTCCTTCCGGATATCAACTCACACAACGCCGTCGTACGCGGCTATGCCGAGCGAAACGCGATCAATGCCCCTATCCAAGGGAGCGCCGCCGATATCATCAAACTAGCGATGGTACGCATTTACGAACGCTTTGAGGAAGAGGGATTGAAAAGCAAGATGATCCTCCAAGTACACGATGAGTTAAACTTCAATGTCTACAAAGAGGAAGCCGAGGAGGTAAAGAAAATCGTGCTGGAGGAAATGGAAAACGTCATGAAACTACAAGTCCCCTTAATCGCCGATTGCGGCGAGGGAGAGAACTGGTTGGAGGCGCATTAAAATAATGCCGGAATTCCCCTTAAAAAAACATGTACGTGTTTTCCGAAAAACATGTACGACTTTTTCCAAAAACACGTACGTGTTTTTTTAAGACCATAACAGCCTAAGTAAAAACAACAGGGTGTCCTAAATCGCCGGAAGCTTTTTAGGACACCCTATTTATTAGTGATCAAAAGGAACTCTTATTGCTTATAAATCTTCTTAGAGATTATTCCATCCGCCGTCTTTATACGTAAGATATAATGCCCGGAAGGTATCGACAAGGTAGTCGTATATTGTTTCCGGCTATCTATGGTAGTTCCCCAGACAGACGCGCCGTCGTAAGTATAAAGCATCATATTTTCTATCGCCACATCCGATTGAACCGATAATAGGCCGGAAGCGGAATCAAACGCATATTCCAAATCCGAGACAGACGGCTCGGTAACCTCATTAGAAACCACTAGCGAACCATCGATCTTTAGGCAGAACGTACGATAGCTTTCACGGATATCCGTATACTTGGTTTCCCACAGCTCACTCAAGTCACCTTGGTAAGTAGCCATTACGGCAAGCATATCACCAATACCCCAATCAAACGAGCCACTATAAGATACCGTCTGGCTCTTCCCTGCCGGAATCTCCAGCCAATTATTCACCTCCCAACTGTAATCGTCTATCGAGAGATTAGGATCTCGCACGTAAAGGCCGGCCGTACCTTGGAAATTCGTTTTTTGCTTGTTATAGAAAGTCACCTCAAAGGTAGCGGTCCCACTTTCCGCATCATACTCGACCTTTACAGGATCGGCGGTCAAGCTATTCCGTGCCTGTGAGAAAGAAATAACGCTATCCTTCACATCCAACAAGATATAATCATACGGATGATTTACCGAACGGATCGGACGTAAGATGCTATCTCCTTCCATTCCTCCCAGTACGTACATATACAGAGTAGCCGTAGTATCCGGGATACCTAGGGACTCACAAAGGAAATCTTTCGTTATATAATTACCTAGCTGAAAGTCCGCGATCGTATCTAAAAATGCCGCTTCGCTAACAGGCAACTCCACCGCCTCATTCTCTTCGAAAAAGGCTAATGTATGGACATAGCTCCCATCTTGCCCCAAGTTAAATAGGTTATAAGTAATCGGAAACTTCTCACCAAGCTTGATACTTTCAATATCTTTAGTACCCAAAGAACTGATCGTTAACAACTTCACAGGCTTCGAGTCATCAGACGGTTTGCGGATACCCGTGATCATGGCTTGGCGTTCATTGTAAGTACGTAAATTATCGCCAATCGCACCTAACTCAAAATATCCACTGCCAAACCAGCCCGTATTTAAATGGAAAAGTCCGCTCCGATTATAGCCATCGCAAACAAATGCCCATTTATAGGCCTGATTATTTTCTCCGCTACCTCCTTCATAATAAACCGGACGTTGAGCGGCTAGTTCCGTTTTCAGCAGATCCGTCCATTCTTTTCCGGAAAAGAAGGTCCTATCATACAATTGTATATTCTTATCATATCCAAAATTATTAATGAAAGCCTTCCGTACATCTTCTTTATTAGCCCCCATATCCCATTCATAATTCATATAGGCAGCCGCTCCACAATGAAAAATCAGCGTGGAAACAGCCTCTATCTCATCCCAAGAGGAAGACTCATCAAGAGTAGCAGGCATATTTTCCCAATCATACGTTGTATGCCCAAAATTAGCGGAAACAACCAACGTACTTCCCGGATTCTTATAATTTACGTTACCCATACCGCTTTTCGGATATTGATAATAATTCATGATCTGCGCCATAGCGACACCTTCCCCACCCGCAAAAGTTAGAACATCATTGACAACCGGGCACATCTCATTGTAGGGAGCATCATCCTTCCATTCCGTTTTAATCAAAGGGATCACCGCCTCTGGAAACCGTGAAGAAGCCTCAACACTATCCACCGCTAGAGGCATCCCGGACCGTAACGCCTTTACATAATGGATATACATACGCATAAAATTCTCCATCGTAGCGGACAGACCTTTCTCCGGCAAAGCCCCCTTATCGGATATACCCAATAACTGCTTTCCACGATCTTCTCCGGATACGATTACAAAACCTTGGTTATCCCCTACGTTATACAGGTAAAGTAAGGCATTCTCCACACTCGAGGAACGTAATTTAGAAGGGGCCTCGATGCCTTCCTCCGTCCCTACGTAGGCCAACTTAAACTCAGGAAAAGAACCGGCCCTCAACACCGAGGTATTCTCCATCGAATACTGTTGCTGGGCAATCCGGAGCGCTTCGGCCGAACCTATCGGATCAGCCGAAAGTGTTTGTACACATAGCGTAGCACAAGCTAACAAAGCCAAGTAGACGTGTTTCATTGACATAAAGTTTTGAATGAATATTAAATACTAATACATACAAAGTTATCAAAAGCTTTCAAATTCTTTCTATACATAGGCAAGTCTCTACGCTAATTCATGCAAGAAAATTATGACAAATTAGCCAAAGGATCAGTAAATCTAATAGTATGATGAGAATCTTGTCTAAATTTCCATATTGATTTCCTACATTTACAGACTTAATGTAACGAAATTATGATTAACACTTTAACATCTTTGCGATTTATATTCGCCATGATGGTTTTTGGGGCGCACTGTTATGTAATAGATAATCACTTCGATATCCATTTTTTCAAGGAGGGATTTGTAGGGGTTAGTTTCTTTTTCATGCTAAGCGGTTTTATTATAGCGTACAATTATCAAAAGAAATTTAGTGAGAATAAGATCACCAAACGCACTTTTTGGATAGCACGCATCGCCCGTATTTATCCCTTACACTGGCTGACCTTATTGATTGCCGTCGCTTTAGGAAACTATGTAATAGCATCGGGAACTATAGATTGGTGCAAGCATTTCCTCGCCTTACTCACATTGACAAACGCCTATATACCAAAAGACAATTACTTTTTTTCATTCAACAGCCCTTCGTGGAGTTTATGTTGTGAACAGCTTTTCTATATTTGTTTTCCTTTCCTTATAGCATTCACGAAAGACTACAGAAAATTACTTAGCATTTTCTTGATTTGCACGATATTGAGCATTGTCGGTATGTATTTTACTCCTATGGAAAGTATAAAAGGATATTGGTATGTTAATCCAATCACCCGACTTCCAGATTTTATAGCCGGGATGCTATTATTTCAATTATACGACTATTTGAAAACCAAGAATATCACCTCCAGCCAAGGAAGTATCATCGAGATCGCGTCAATAGCATTATTCTTAAGTTTCTATCTGTATGCCGCTGAAATCCCCAAAGTATACCGATACTCCTGCTATTACTGGCTTCCCATCGCGTTTATCCTAATAAGTTTTTCCTTGCAAAAAGGTATAGTCTCACGACTATTATCTAACCGCCTCTTAGTGATTGGCGGAGAAATCAGTTACAGTTTCTATTTGATTCATCTTTTTGTACTGCTCTCTTATGCTAAATGGCAAAAAGAAAGCGACTTTCATATAGACTGGTACATCTCGATCCCGCTTCTATTTTGTGTCATAATCCTGTTGAGCCTGCTTTCTTACTACCATTTCGAGAAGCCTATGAACAAACTCGTTAAAACATTATTAAACAAACAATCGATGAGGCAACCGGTTAAGCATGAAGAGAAAGCCTAAGAAAATAACCGTATCAGCCTAAAATTGATTATCTTTGCGAACTCAAAACAAGTCGCTTGGAGCGACTATATAACAGATTGATAATAAAAAATACGATAATAATATGGCATTACAATGTGGCATTGTGGGACTTCCGAACGTAGGAAAGTCTACCCTTTTCAATTGTCTATCCAACGCGAAGGCACAATCAGCGAACTTTCCGTTCTGTACGATCGAACCGAATGTAGGCGTGATCACCGTACCCGACGAGCGACTGAATAAACTAGCGGAAATCGAACATCCGCAGCGAGTGATCCCCACCACCGTAGAGATCGTGGATATCGCCGGATTGGTGAAAGGGGCGAGTAAAGGCGAGGGATTAGGCAATAAGTTCTTGGCTAATATCCGTGAGACAGACGCTATCTTGCACGTATTGCGTTGCTTCGACGACGATAATATCGTACACGTGGACGGACGTGTAGACCCGGTCCGTGATAAGGAGATCATTGACTATGAGCTTCAGATCAAGGATTTGGAAACGATAGACAGCCGTATCGCCAAGGTGCAGAAACAAGCGCAAACCGGAGGTGATAAGCAAGCCAAGATCGCTTACGAGGTACTTTGTAAATACAAAGAGGCTTTAGAACAAGGAAAAAGCGCACGTACCGTTTCTTTTGATACGAAAGACGAGGAACGCATTGCCCACGATTTATTCTTGCTGACGGATAAACCTGTCATGTATGTTTGTAACGTGGATGAGGCTAGCGCCGTAAACGGCAATAAATATGTAGATGCCGTACGCGAGGCGGTTAAAGACGAGGATGCCCAGATTCTAGTAGTCGCCGCTAAGATCGAGAGCGAGATCGCTGAGTTCGATACCTATGAGGAACGCCAGATGTTCTTACAAGAGATCGGATTGGAAGAGTCTGGCGTAAGCCGTTTGATTAAATCGGCTTATAAATTATTGAATCTGCAAACCTTCTTGACCGCCGGACCGGACGAATGTCGTGCGTGGACGTTCCATAAAGGCTGGAAAGCTCCTCAATGCGCCGGTGTTATCCATACGGACTTCGAAAAAGGATTTATCCGTGCCGAGGTGATCAAGTACGAGGATTATATCGCTTATGGCTCCGAGGCTGCTGTTAAAGAGGCCGGAAAGATGAGCGTTGAAGGTAAGGAATATGTTGTGCAAGATGGAGATATCATGCATTTCCGTTTCAATGTATAAAGAGTAATCGAAATAAATTATATCTTTGAAACCGGGTAAAATAGCGTAAAGCTAATTTTACCCGGTTTTCTTATATCCTTTAAATCTATATGTATATGAAACGTTTTCTCAATTCTGTACTTTGTATGTGTATCGCCGTTTTTTGTACGCATGCCCAAAAAAAGAATGTGACTAGTGTGCTGGAAGTGATGGACATTACGACCGGGCAACGTTCCGTTGTCAAGGAATTCCCTTTTTTAATCGAGGCACCTAACTGGACTCCGGATGGTAACTGGCTTGTATATAATAGTGGAGGAAAATTATATAAGCTCTCTCCGGAATCTCCGGGCGAGCCGCAATTAATCAATAGCGACTATGCGACCCGTTGCAACAACGACCATGTGATCTCCGCGGATGGCAAACAAATAGCGATCAGTAACGGAACAAAAGAAGATGGTAAATCGCGTGTCTATACCCTGCCTTTCGAAGGAGGTGTTCCCCGGTTGATTACCCCACTCGGTCCTAGCTACCTACACGGGTGGAGCCCCGACGGAAAACAACTCGCTTATTGCGCCGAGAGAAACGGTAATTTTGATGTTTACGTCATTCCTGCCCTAGGCGGAGAAGAAAAACGTCTTACGACAGCCGAAGGTTTGGACGATGGCCCCGAATACTCACCTTGCGGACAATATATCTGGTTCAACTCCGTACGTACCGGGCTTATGCAAGTCTGGCGCATGAAAGCGGATGGTTCCGAACAAACCCAGATGACATTCGATGAGACCCGTAATTCTTGGTTTCCCCACATCTCTCCGGATGGAAAACAAATCGTTTTCATCACCTATACAAAAGGAGATCTGGAACCCGGACAGCACCTCGCCAATAAAAACGTAGAGTTACGCCTTATGCCGGCCGAGGGCGGAGAACCTAAGACTTTAGTCAAACTATTCGGCGGCCAAGGTACCATAAACGTAAACTCTTGGGCACCCGATAGCAAACGATTCGCTTTCGTCAGCTACCGGTTAAATTGACTCGTTCCCGTCTCTCCTGTATTCGGAAGGAATAACCCCCGTCTGCTTAATAAACGCACGACGGAACGTACTGATAGAATGGAAGCCCGAACGTTCGGCTATCTCTTGTATACTGGCCAGAGGTTCGGCTTCCAATAGACGTTTACTTTCCTCTACCCTGAAATGGTTTACGTAATCCGAGAAGGAACAACCTAATTCTTTATTAAACAATTGGGATAGATAAGAGCGGCTCATCGGGAAGATCCGCTGTAAATCCGTTAAGCGTAAATCTTCCCGTAGATAGGGCTTTTCACGTTCAAACCACGCCTGTACTTCCTCAACATACCTTTGGCGTATGATGCCTTTCTGTTCCTCACTACCTTGATCATCATCCGTATCCTCCTCCAAATCGGGTAATCCCCATCCGCTCTCGAATGTGTGATCCAAATGGATAACCTTTAGGAACAAGGCCTTATAAAAGAAATAGTACCATAAAACCAATAAAAACGTTTTGTCGATTACATATAGGCTAACCCGATCCGTAAACAACAATACCAAATAAAAAATATACATAGAAGAAAGGATCAGCATGGTCTTTTTCAACCAGTCCAGATCATAATCTTCCGGGTCCGATACATTTTCCCTTAAATACACCTTAAATCCCTCACTATAGCGCAAGATCAGATAAATAGGAACGATCATATACAGAAGCGTGAAAAATAAAATCAAAAGCCTTATAACCACATCCAGATTCAAGGTATCGAATACCTCGCCAAAAGAGTTATAACGATGAATATTTCCACCGGATAGCCGGTAAATCAAAAAAGAAATACCCAATACCCATATCGGACTGGTAAAAATAAAGAAACGGCGAACGGTCATATAGCAAGGTCGTAACACTTCTATCACGTAACAAGCTAATGTAGCTACCACAATACATCCCATAATCAGCACATCCGGATGAAATATCTCTTTTGAATCCTCTAAATACAGGTTAACCGATACTCGTACCGCCGCTAAAAACGCCCATAATAACATACTCCACCCCAAAATCTGTTTTGCCCTATTCTCACGGGCCCGTAGTAGCAGGGTAATACCACCAAAAACACAAAAGCCTAATATCTGTAAGCTTAGTAGAAACTGAATTTTATCCAACATAATAACACTACCTCCTATCTATTAAACAATACGCCCCCCCGAATGTTCTTTTTGACCCCTCAGTTAACAATATGAACGCCTTAGACAATTTGAACGATCTAATTTTATACGATTTCACCGACGTTTTAGACCGTATGCACCTCCCTTTCCCCTTAACCACCCGATATTTGCATCCAGAAGTTTCACACAAAAATAAGTAAAATAATGAGAAATTTAGTACTCTTTACCAGTATGATTTTAAGCTTTTGGGGTTGCTCCAACGACAAAGACTTCGGAGGTCTTGAGAATATCGGCTGGAATGAAAAACCACTCCAAATAACGACTCGTATCCTAACTACAAAATCCACCAATTTTATACAAGAATTTAAAGAAGGCTCTATGCTCGGACTACAAATCACGTCCGGTACAGTCGACGATTTATACAATGGCATATCCACTTATAAAAACGTAAGCGTAAAAGCTTATAGAGTGAATGGAAAAATCCGGTGGCAACAGAGTCCGGAAGTGATCCTTGACTCTAATGAAGCTACGATATACGCATATTATCCATATCAAGAAGATATAAATTTTAACGCCCGTCAGATACCTGTTAAACTGGCCCCGAACGCATTGGAGACCGATGATTATATGTATGGAACCCATGCGATCGGACAAAAAGCGGTCAACAGTACCTCGCCACTTGTATTACTCAGCATGAATCATGCCCTATCGCTTATATCTTTCCAGCTGAACCTAAGCAAAGGCAAGACAGGTGCCTTTATTATAAGTTCCGTTCAAGTAGGAAATAAGCCCGGTGGAACAACTTTAGTCAGCGAAGGAACCCTCGATATCACGACGGGCGATATCATCGGTTCTACCGCCCGTAGCACGTCCGCATCCACGGTATTATCCTTGACGAATCCGGTTACCCTCATCAACGAGAAATATTGTGATCCTATGCGGCTCATGGTAATTCCACCTTCCGGCACGATCGGAACCGGAGACGTGGAGACCTTATTCACGATCAACGGAGAAACCTACAAATTTGACATACCCGCTAACACCCAATGGGAAAAAGGGAAAAAATATTTATATAAGCTAAGCTTTAACGGAAGGTCGTTACAATTGCGAGACGTCTCTATCACAGACTGGTTACCGGGTAACGACGAAGGATTGATTGGCAATATCATGTAAGTTTTTTATGTTTAAGAGAAACAACGGGTCTCGTCCAAATACCCTTTTACATTCAAGGGCTATCATTCCCTCTCAACTTATCGCCAAAAACACTCTTCTATTTGACTATTACAAGGACGAGACCCGTTTAATAATAACTTTATATCTCTTGGATATATTGATTATTATAGTATACAATAAAGCAGGTTACTTTGCGTATTAAGAGGATAAAACAATCGTTACTATATAATATATAAAAATATCATTTTATAACAGGAATAATAATTAATAGTAATAGAATAATAAACTATATTGGCTCAAATGTTTATTGTTTGAAAGGTTCCATTAAAACATTAGACAAAATGAACAAATTATTATTAATTACGATCTTGTTAATCATCTTTACCGGATGTCATGAAAATCAACAGTGGATGTCCAAAGAGAAATCAATCGCACGAAAGTCGGTTCTTGAAATGACTACCCGGTCCTATACGGCAGGTTCTTCAGTATTCACCGAAATTCTGCCCGAAGGATCCGAAATAGGATTATTTATAACCTATGGTAATCAAGACAGTTTATATAAAGGCGCATCTCTTTATAAAAACGTAAAATCAAAGGCTGTAGGCTCATCAAAAGGTTCTTTAAAATGGAAACAAACACCGCAGGTATTCCTCAGATCTAATCGACCAGTCATGATCTACGCTTACTCACCTTATAAAGTACAAATACCGTTAGATCCCACTTCCATACCGATCAAAATATCCCCAATCGCGGCGGAAACCCCCTTTTATAAATATGGGAGGCTCTCGCAAGGTCAAAAAGAGGTTAACCGTAAATCTCCGCTCGCGAAACTCTCCATGAATTATGCGTTATCACTTCTCTCTTTCGAAATATATCAAGATTCGAACATTAACGGGCTATTCAAGCTAACCTCCATACAGATCGGTAACCGTGCGGGAGGTAATACCTTGCAGTATACCGGCACAATGGATATCGTAACCGGAAATATCAAAGGAACTCCCGGGGCACACAAGGCCACTTTACTTACAATAGATCCATCCGTAACTTTACGACACGCGAAAGCGGAGGAGCAAAATATCCGTATAGTCCCTACTTACTCTCCTATCCGGGAAAAAGAAGTTGAGGCGATCTTTACGATCAATGGAAGAACTTACAAATACATCATTCCGGAAGGCACCTGTTGGAATAAAGGATATAAATACTCATACAAATTCTACTTCGATGGTAAGGAGATTAAGTTTCACGACTTAGTTGCCTGCATTTGGATACCTAAGTTGAATAAAAAATAATTCTTTTTTTGCCTATTTTTGTAACAAACAAATCCCTTATCCCGTCTTCTTTGTGAAAGCCCCCACTCTAAGGCGCACGGACGAAGGGCGATCCAAAAACATAGTATTAACGAAAAAGTCAATTACAATGAAAAGATTACTAGCGTTACTGGCCATCCTCCTTATCAGCCAAGTAGGATACGGGCAGCAGAAGATGGATCAATTATTCAATGCTTTCCGGGGTGAAAGCGATGTTACTTCCGTAAATATCGGAAACATAACGATGAAGCTAGCCAGCCTGTTCACCGAGACAATGGGAGTAAACGGTATAGAGATCCTTGAATTTGATAATTGTGCCCAAGAGGTGAAAGACCGACTGTCTACCGCCATACGGAACCTGAGAGATCCTGATTATGAGACGATGGTCACGGCAAATGAAAGGGACAGTCGCACGAAAGTTCTTGTCAAAATAAAAGAGGATATGATCCGTGAACTGGTCATATTCACGACAGGAAGCGACAATGCGTTAATCCGTATCAAAGGAAAGATCAGCCCGTCCGATCTAGACCGGGTAATCAATGAGCACAAAACTGGAAATTATTAAGGGCGATACTGATGGACGTTGATGTTTTTAAACAACGGTTCCTACCCTTTCATCCTAAACTCTATCGGATCGCTTATGCCTTATTAGACAATAAAGCGGATGCGGAAGACATACTTCAAGATGCCTATTGCAAATTATGGAATAAAAGGGATGAGCTGGGAGATATCCAGAATCCGGAAGCATTTTCCATAACATTGGTCAAAAATCTTTGTCTGGATTTCCTGCGCTCGCCCAAAGCAAGCCGAAGAGACAACGAAGAGGCATTGGAGACCGTTCTATTAACGACCGACTCCTCGCCGGAAAAGGAATTGGAAGAAAAAGAGGATATCCGGCGTATACAAGAACTGATAGAACAGCTCCCCGAGAACCAGAGGCAGGTAATCCGCCTGCGTGGTATTGAGGATTGTTCCTATGAGGACATTGAACAGATTACAGGGCTTAGCTCCTCTAATATAAGAACATTACTTTCCCGGGCACGCAAATTGATCCGGGAGAAACTAGAAAAAGCAAGTTGTCATGGATGATAAAAAGATAGATGAACTAATAAACAAGGCACTCCAAGAGGATTTAGCCTTACCGGAGGGACTTTCCGAAAGGCTGGAACGACAAATCGACTTCCTAGCCCAAGAAGAGGTATCTCCCCGAGTATCACGAAGACGTTCCTTCTATTGGATAAGCGGAATCGCCGCCGCTATTCTCGGCGCCCTATTCCTAATCTTCACGGAGACAAATCGTCCGGCTCCCGTTATGGCCGATACCTTTACCGATCCTGAAGAGGCAGCTGTCGTAGCCCAAAATGCCTTGGCGTTCATGTCTAGGAATTTAAACAAAGGTCTCGGGCAGGTCAATGAAGCCGGTCAAGAGATCACAAAAATAAACAAGATCGTAAATAAACATTTAAATGATTAATACAATGAGACTCAAATATCTATATACAATACTGCTTCTCTGTTGCGTGAATATCTGTTTTGCCCAGAACAAGCTTTTCGACAAATATGCGGATATGGATGATGTTACTTCCGTATATATCTCCAAGAAGATGTTTCAGATGATGCCGGTCATGGAAACCGCCGGACTCAACCTTGCCAACCTGAAAGGGAAAATAGAATCCCTGCAAATACTCACCACCCAAAAAGCGGATTTAAGGGAACGAATGCGAGGGGAGTTCAAAGCCTTGATCGGAAAGGACCATGAGGAACTCATGCGAGTAAAAGACGGAAAGACCAAAGCCAATTTCTACGTCAAGCAACAAG
Organism: Parabacteroides sp. CH2-D42-20; assembly: GCF_003670185.1. Classification (NCBI taxonomy): domain Bacteria; kingdom Pseudomonadati; phylum Bacteroidota; class Bacteroidia; order Bacteroidales; family Tannerellaceae; genus Parabacteroides; species Parabacteroides sp. CH2-D42-20. The sequence continues at coordinate 158,713 of NZ_RAYG01000013.1, forward strand.
GAGAACTGATACAGGAGTTGATCATGATAGCCGACATGGACGACGGGGGCTTCAGCGTCATGCAATTGTTAGGGCGTTTTACGCTCCAAGATGTGCAGGAAATTACCAGTGAGATCAACAAATAATAACAATGCCTATTCTAAGCCTCTTATAATGCCCATTATAAAGAGCTTACGATGGGCATTATAAGAGGCTTAGAATAGGCATTGTAAGAAACATAGTATAATTCATTGTACCACAAGTTATTTCCCTGTAATAATCCGCTTAATCTCACTCAGTTTGTTCAAGGCTTCCAAGGGGGTAAGATTATTCACGTCCAAGTTCTTGATCTCATCCCGTACTTGGCTCAACACCGGATCATCCAACTGGAAGAAACTCAGCTGATACCCCTCGGCGGCAGAGGCGATCGCTTTTACAGGCTTACCCGTAATACCCTCCTGACGATTCTCGGACTCCAACTGCTTCAAGATCTCATTCGAACGCTTCACGATGCTTTTAGGCATACCGGCCATTTTCGCCACGTGGATACCAAAGCTATGCTCGCTTCCTCCCGGTATCAACTTACGCAAGAATATCACCTTATTCCCTACTTCCTTGACCGATACGTTATAGTTCTTGATCCGCTTAAAGGCACGCTCCATCTCGTTCAGCTCGTGGTAATGGGTAGCGAACAGCGTCTTCGCCTTCGCATTCGGGTGCTCATGAATATATTCCACGATCGCCCAAGCGATCGATATGCCATCGTAGGTACTGGTACCCCGCCCTAACTCGTCGAAAAGCACCAAGCTCCGGGAAGTCATATTATTTAATATATCGGAAGCCTCATTCATCTCGACCATAAAAGTAGACTCACCCACCGAGATATTATCCGAGGCGCCTACACGAGTAAATATCTTATCCACGATACCGATATGGGCGCTCTCGGCCGGAACAAAGCAACCGATTTGCGCCATGAGCGTAATCAAGGCTGTCTGACGCAATAAGGCAGACTTACCGGCCATATTCGGACCCGTGATAATGATGATCTGTTGTTTCTCGTCATCCAGATAGACATCATTGGCGATATAAGGTTCTCCCAAGGGCAGTTGTTTCTCGATTACCGGGTGGCGACCTCCCTTTATGTCGATCTTGTCGGAATCACTCACGATCGGACGGATATACTTATTCGCCTCCGCGGCCTTGGCGAAAGATAAAAGGCAATCGATACGCCCGATCAAGTTCGCGTTCATCTGGATAGGCGGAATATACTCCGTCAAGGCCAATACCAGCTCATTGAAAAGGCGGGTCTCCAGAGCAAGGATCTTTTCTTCCGCCCCTAATATCTTCTCCTCGTATTCCTTCAACTCCTCGGTAATATAGCGCTCGGCGTTCACCAAGGTCTGTTTACGGATCCAATTCGCCGGGACTTTATCCTTATGGGTATTACGTACCTCTATATAATAGCCGAAGACGTTGTTGAAAGCGATCTTCAAGCTTGGGATACCCGTCAATTCGATCTCGCGCTGCTGTACCTTCAACAAATAATCCTTGCCGGAATAAGCGATGGCACGCAAGTCATCCAATTCCTCGTTGACACCCTTCGCTATAATTCCTCCCTTATTGACCAAAGAAGGGGGATCGTTATTAATCTCTTTCTCAATCCGGTCGCGGATCAAGGCGCAAGCGTTTAATTGCTCCCCGATCCGGCATAAGCTGGGTTCCCCGCTCGCCATACATGCCTCCTTGATCGGCTCGATCGCACGAAGCGCGACCTTTAGCTGAACCACCTCACGAGGAGATACACGGCCGACAGCCACCTTGGAGATAATACGTTCCAAATCGCCGATCTGCTCCAACTGCGTATCCAGCAACTCCTTTGTCTCCGGTTCACGGAAGAAATAATCCACGACCTCTTGGCGTTCTTGGATCGGTTTTACATCCTTTAGCGGGAATAGTATCCACCGGCGAAGCATACGAGAGCCCATCGGCGAGATCGTCTTATCGATCACGTCCAACAAGCTTGTTCCCTCATCGTTCATCGTACCCACCAGTTCCAAGCTGCGTACCGTAAACTTATCCAAGCGGACGTATCGATCCTCCTCGATACGGGATAAAGCGGTGATATGGGAAATATGCGTATGCTGGGTCTGGTCCAGATAATACAGAATCGCCCCGGAAGCGATAATACCTAATTTCAAGTGTTGTACGCCAAAACCCTTCAAGTTCTTCGTCTCGAAATGCTTCAACAGGCGATCCTCGGCGGCCGAGGTCGTAAAGATCCAGTCATCCAGCTCAAAGATAAAGAAACGAGGACCGAAAGCCTCCTCGAAACGCTTCTTGTTTCCCCGTTCGATCAACACTTCCTTCGGGGAAAAATTATTGAGTAATTTGTCGATATAATCGATGGAACCCTCCGCTGTCATGAACTCGCCGGTAGAGATATCCAAGAAAGAGATACCACATACCTCCTTGGCGAAATGGATAGAGGCCAAGAAATTATTCTCTTTATGATTCAGTATATTATCATTGATGGAAACACCGGGAGTCACCAATTCCGTAATTCCCCGCTTCACCAATTTCTTAGTCAATTTAGGGTCTTCCAGCTGATCACAAATAGCCACACGCTTTCCGGCCCGCACCAACTTCGGCAGATAAGAATCCAAGGCATGATGTGGAAATCCCGCCATCTCGACATGCTGCGCCACGCCATTCGCACGTTTGGTCTGTACGATACCCAGTATTTCCGCGCCAATCACAGCGTCCTCGCCATACATCTCATAAAAGTCTCCAACCCGGAATAAAAGGATAGCGTCCGGATGTTTCGCTTTTATATCGAAATACTGCTTCATCAAAGGGGTTTCCACAACTTTTGCCACGATAGTAATCTTTTAAATGCGTTTACGAATTAATCCGCACAAAGGTACTATTTTTTTTCTATCCGTTTACTTTCTTATAATCCGCTAGAAAAGTAGCCAGCCCACTATCCGTTAACGGGTGTTTCAATAAGCCTTTAATGGCGGACAAAGGACAAGTAGCCACATCCGCCCCGGCCTCCACGCATTGGATGATATGCTGGGTGCTACGGATAGAAGCCGCTAAAACTTGGGTATCATAATCATAATAATCATACATTTCCACGATCTTACGTACCAGCTCTATCCCGTCGCTGGCAATATCATCCAAACGCCCAACAAAGGGCGATACATACGTAGCCCCGGCCTTAGCCGCCAATAACGCCTGACCGACAGAGAAAACCAGCGTACAATTCGTACGGATGCCTTTTCTGGTGAAATATTTTATCGCTTTAATCCCCGCTTCGATACAAGGTACTTTAACGACTATATTGGGATGTAAAGCGGCCAACTCCTCCCCTTCTTTTATCATGCCCTCTAAGTCGGTAGCGATTACCTCGGCGCTTACATCCCCGCCCACGATCTCGCAAATTTCCAAATAGTGTTTCCGTTGATTTTCCACCCCCCGGATTCCCTCTTTCGCCATTAAGGACGGATTAGTCGTTACGCCATCCAATACTCCCAATTCATTCGCTTCCCGGATCTGGTCCAGATTCGCCGTGTCAATAAAAAACTTCATAGCTTTAAACTTTAATGTTACGTATTTGTATAACCCTTCTGATTCGCTATTAGTTCTAAATCAACCGTCTCAATCCCCTACTAATTCCATATACAAGTCGTTAAGCCGTTTGTGGAGATATAAAACAGCGTATTTTTCCGGGATAGGTATGCTTCTTGATACGATCTATGATCTTAGGGAGACGATCGAGAAGAAGATATATTTTATTTTACAGACAAAGTATATTTCCTATCGATCCATTCGGCCAATGAAATACCGCCCAATTCTTCGATAGTCTCTTTCCTTTTATAAGGTTTTAGTTGATGAATACGTTTCCAAATATCATTAAGCCAGACCTCATATCGGTTAGGCAACATAAGTTCTGGACGGAATTCCGATATATCTAAGTCTAAATCATCACTATTAAGAAGATAGTTCTTTATTAAAGTCGCAGATTCTAACAACTCACCAACCACATGCGGTAGAGGAAAAGGCAGAAGTTCATCATTCAGTTTCAATTGTTGGCCCCCCGCGGAAAAAGTGTCCCGCATATGAAAATTAACAACAGACCGGCGCGTACATAACCATAAGGCAGCATTCTCATAATTCCCACTCACCACTTCCGGGAATAAAATAAATATCTCCGCTTTTAGTCTCTTATTCCTTTCCGGATCCGCATATTCTCCATTATCCACCCACAGGCTTATATTCATATCCGTATGCTCCTCCAAACTTTCCTCAGCGGAAGTGCCCAACCACCAAGGCATAGCTTTCTTTTTGGCTTTAATGGCTTTTTCCCTATAATATTTTCGAACGATCTCTATAGAATCCGGAGCATTCCTTAATTGATCATAAGCAACTCCCATCTTACTAAAAATAGTCTGCTCTTTCGTTAATTCCATATTAATCAAATAACGGGGAGAATGGGTAACAGCTATATCGGAGAGACAATCCTCATAAGGACGGCACTTAAACTCCGCCGTCTTACCTCCCAGTTTGCCGAAGAGCATATAGATATTTTCTACATTCTTATCACGTGTAGACTCCACGATGCTACTTCCCGTAGATGTCCAATGGTTCTCTTTTGTAGATTTTACCTCAACCCCATAATATTTCTCCGCAATAATATCCGGAAAATATTGGGCGGAAACCAAGCGTATCTCCTCCGCACGGAAAGGAGTTCTACCGCAAAGTTCTTTCATCACGTTCACTACTACATTTTCCAATTCCTTACTCTTACAATCGCAATACGTACCCGGAATAGCAGCTGCTTTTTCATTCAAGTATGATTCCAGCATAAACATAAAATCCGCAAAAGCCTCATCCGCTTTTTGAAGATTTCTATTACGCACAGTAATAATATTCTCCTCTTCCATATTATCTCTTTTTAAAATACAACGGCCATAAAGTCTGTATGCGATTCGCTATATGATACGCTAATACTGGAGGAACCGCATTACCGATCACTTTATAAGCGCCTGAGGCACTTAACTCAAAACGTGTACTGTTCTTTTTATGGGAGACAAACGTATAATCCGGCGGAAACGTCTGTATCAAAGCACATTCTCGAGGAGTTAAGCGACGTTCTTGTAAACCGGCGTCTAATTCTTCCGTAATAACGCCCCCATGCTCCCGGGATAAACGACGGTATTCTATATTTCCATGATGCTCGGAACGAATCGTCGGGCCAATATGATCCAGCGCGATCTCCTTTTGACCTTGACAATGAGCTCCCATATATTTCGCCTGTGAATAATACCGCTGGGATGGATCTTCTGTCCTATCCGGTTCCTCCAATCCTACAAATACATCCCGACAAACCACCGGTGGCAATAGTTTCTTATCTTCCACGGTGCAAGCATGTGTCGGACTCGGATAAGGATCGTAAGCTTTGGGTATCTTCTCCTCTTGAAGCGCTCTTAAAGCCTTAACCTTTAACGCGGACTTACGTATCCCGATAAAAATCACACGCTCTCTAGACTCCGGAACCCCATAATTGCCCGCATGTAAAACTTGAGGATCTAAAACAATATATCCATCCCCAGCCGCATGGGCGAAGTCTCTCTGAATAATACTTTTCACGTCTCCCAGATTCACCAGTCCCTTCACGTTCTCCGCGATAAATATCTTGGGTCTCGTAATATCGATCACCTGCTTCATCCAATAGTAAAGTTTACCCCTCGTCTCTTCCGAGGCCTCATCGTCCTCACGCAATTTCCCGGTATGATCCTTATTCGACTCAAATCCCAAACGTTTACCAGAGACACTGAAATCCTGGCAAGGAAAACCTCCCGTGACGACATCTATATTTTTAGGGAAAACTTTTTTCCCCGCTCGATGCTCTTTCACCAAGTCTACGATACTCTTTGTATTATAAACGTTTTTATCATATCCGAATCGATCCATATATTGAAGCCAAGCGGTTTGTGCCTCTTTCAATATATCATTCGCAAAGACCGTTCGAAAACGATTCTTCTGTAAACGAACCCAGTGTTCATCGATAACCTCTTGAACCCAGGTACTTTGAGGAGATATAGACTTACGATGACATATAAAATCCCCCTCGAATCCTAAATCCATGCCCCCACATCCAGAGAACAGGGACAAGACCCGTAGTTCATTTGATGTATCAACCTCCTTTTCACTCATTTTCATATTCGATCCTTACTATAAGATATGCTTAAAGAACCACAAATTTACGAAGAATTTCAATTTTTTTGTTTTCATAGTCAATTGATTTTGATCCGGCATCCACTATTGGATAGTTTGTCAAAGATAGTTCTTAATCACGAGAGAGACAATATCGCAAACAAAAAATGCCTCAATAATTCTTGAGAATCTATATACATTATATAAGCAAAAGCCATGCATAGAATTATTTCTCTATACATGACTCTTTTCACGTACTCTTTTCTTATAGGCAGTTATTCATCTTTGTTTTGGTTCCAAATAAAACATTATGTGTTTCTATATTTTATTATTCTATCATTTCAAAACAAAAGGAACATATACAGAGAGCATCAAATCCGAAAGATGTCCACGACGGCCATTAGCCGGTCCGTTATTGAAATGCTTCAAGGTATTGAAACAGCCATACTGATAAGAAAGGCCGAACTCACAATGCTTGCTTAAACGATATCCCACCTTCGCCATCACGGACAGATCAAACACGGCTTGTGGCTGTACATAAAGTGTAGGAGCGATACCGACACCTAAATAGAATTTCTTGGTAAAACGCCAATTCCAACTAGCGGCTACGGAGATAGGCATCACAAATTCATCGATCGTCTCAGTACCTCCCTTGAATATATGTGAACCACCTTCCATACCTTCGTAAGAAAGATAACGAGAAGACTTGACAGTTTCCATCTTTTGAAATCCCATCGTAACATCCAAGTCATAGAAGAATTTCTGTTCCGGAAGGAATCGGAAGCGATAACCGATCATACTATTCAATTTATAATCGTTCCGATAATCCAAATTCGATTTATCACCCCAAGTAGTCTCCTTCCAACCGTCCTGCAAAGGAAATCCAACACCGGCACCTACTAATAAGCCATGCTCTACTTGGGCAAATGACGGAATACAAATAGAAATAAGAAATAAAGTAGCTATTAGCCATTTCACATTTTTCATACTCTCTCTTTTTATAACTTACATATTTTATCTTTAAGACAGGAAAAAACAAAATACCCTTATCCATTGAAAGATAAAAAGAGTAAAACAAAGTGAATTAATCATTTCTTTGACAGAAATATGACTCGCCGATAAACAGAGAACATTAACAAAAGTTTCCCTACTTATCAGCGAAAATATCATATATTATCTCATAGGTTCCAGATAATAATGAACAGTCCGGATACCAGTATAAGTATACCCCATATCAAAACTAATATAAAGTCTCCTATCTATATGCTCAGGATAAATCCTTAATGGAGTTACAGTATATTCGTATTGGTTAGCAGGAACAGTCAATGACAACTCCGCATCCACATCATAATGATATCCCGGTCGTACATGAGTAGAATCCTTCGATTCCGGTACTTTGATCGGTATATATCGATCAAAAGAATATGTTTTATTTATTAACTGGGGATTACTCTCTCTCACAATCTTAACCGGCAGTAATGTATCTGTTGGAGATATCTTAATAACCGGGATCGTGTCTGAGAATTCATCCTCAAAAATAAAACCCAATGTTCCGAGTTTTTCATTCTCACTTAACTCTTTACCGTCTTTATCGCATGCGACAAGGAGACATAAGCTTAAAAAGAATATTAGCAATCTCATACTTCTCTACTTAAGTTTATTCTAAACTAGAATCTGTCCCATTATATAAATGATGGAGAGGGCAAAGTTGTTTAGCACTAGGATTACCTTTCTTATTAGCTTCGTCCTCACCACTATAATTACCTTGATAATAGTTATATCCTAAAGCTTCTGGAGCCGTACCGTATGTCCATACTTTAAAATGCATACACACTACAGTCTCAGGAGTTCCTGTGTAGTTTGGAACTCCAATACCTACATTCATCCTAAATTCACCACTTTTTCCCTCACCAAGTTCTTCTGCCTCAGGATGAGTGATCGTTATATCTCCTGTTTTAACTATTCCATTCGTATAACTTAATGGTATATTTTTAAATCTACAAACAACATCTTTTATTCCATATCCTGTAGAATAATGCTTCCAACCTGTAGGTCTTTTCTTTTTCCCATCTACATTCACATAAAATTCATATTGTACCATAAAATTTCCAACATTATCTTTATTCACAACATTTCTAAATATTTTAGGAGCACCGTAAACTCTTTTGGTACCATCTTCTTTTGTATATGCAACAGTAACAAAATTTATTTCTGTTGTATTTGGTGTAGCTTTTGTCAATGGGGTACCATATACAACATATTCTTGCTTTATTGAACGTCCACGTTGGTTCACTGATTTATTATTAACATAAACATACCTTCCATCAACTACATTTTCAGTATCGTTAAAGTAGAAAATACCATCTTTATTAACGATACTTCTATAAGAAGTTGCTTGAATAACGGGTTGAACAAAATCCTCTTCTGATAGATAAACATAGTTTGAATACTCTTTCAAAAGAGAAGAAACCTTATCTACATCATTTTCATTTTGTGCAGATTCTATTTCATCAATAATTCGATTAACATAGGTTCTATAAGAAAGAAAATTATTTTGATTTTCCCAGTTCTCAAATTCTACATCTGACAATTTGCATAAAGAATCTGTTAATGCATAATAATCATCAGTACTTGAGAAATGTAATATACCATCCACTACAGAGCAACGACTTTTTACCTGTTCTATTGCTTTAGTTTTTACATTACTCATCGCAGTTTCTTCTACGATATCATTTCCATTACAAGAGCTTAACAAAGCGACAGTTAAACCCAATACCATTGTTGAAAATTTCTTTTTCATCTTTTACAAATTAAAAATCAATTATAAATTAAAAAAACCTTCTGCATAATTTTCTGAATCTGATATATAAAGTCCATAAGATCCAGAAGTACATTCATCTAATGAGATAATACCCGAAGAAACATTTTGTGTATTTATCATTTCCTCATAAACAATATTTCCATTAGTGTCTGTAACAGATACTCGTACCTCTCCTATATATTCTAAGAACTCCAAGGATAGAACTTTTGAGGTTTCATCGATATCAGCTATTATAGGTACATCTAAATTAATAGATCGCTGTTTTTTATGCAAACTTCCGTGCCCACGTATAGATATACGCTGCGCTAATAATGAAGTTGTACAAGTAGAGATACTAAATAGAGCTAGTAACAGCCATTTTAAATTTTTCATATACACTCTCTTTTTTCGTTATTGTTTACGACTGCAAAAGTAGAGAGTCTACATGACATAGAAAGTACAAAACCTTCAAGAACGTATGGACAAGCAAAAATATATAATTATTTAATAATCAAACAAGTAAACCAATACATATATGGACAAAACTCTAAAATTGTATCTAAACAGAGTCTATAACAGACTAAACAGGTTTAATATGGATAAGCGACTCATAAAAATCTTGCTTGCCTTCCCAATGTAACTTTTTCCGTACCCGCAAGCGTGTTTTGTCTACGGAAGTTGGTATTATATTTAAAAGGGTAGACATGGCTTTCGTATCTAATTTGAATAAGGTAAGAAAACAAAGGTGCATTTCCGAAAAAGATAGGTCTGCGTCTCTCAATGCCTTTACAATATCAGGATATACCTCTACCATCAACACTTCTATATCAATCCACATCTTCTCATCGATTACTGCTTGTGAGGCTTTCGACCAAACCGTTTGAGACATCCTCTTTATTTTTTGAGTTAAACTAGAATTTTGAATCTTTATTTCTCTTAAATTGATTAATCTATATCTCAAATCCTCTACTTCTTTTTTTGTACTTTCATAAGATACTAATTCTTCTTTCGCAAGATGTAATGAGTTTTCTTGTAACTTTATTTTTTTTTCTTTTCCACATAACTTTACAGATAGCTGATATATATTTTGATTCAAATCATTTATTTCCTCTTGTTGTTTCAATAATGATCTATTTTTTCTTCTCAATGTCATCAAATAGATAATAACGAGTAAAGCACAGATAAATAATAAAACCAATATAAATATATAATTCTTTTGATTTTTTAAAAGTAATCCTATATTTTCATTATGTAATTTCAAATGTTCATATTTTTGTTCTGTATCATATATATCTATAGATTTACTTACGTTTATAAGAGAATCCTCTATTTCCACATATTTTTCAAAAAAATCCAAAGCGTTTTTTAAGTCATCTTGTTTCTTCTTTATTACATAATTATAATAAGCTATAGTAATCGGAACTAACTCATTATCAGCAGGCACATCACTAGCCTTTCTCAAATACTGCTCAGCCTTCTCCAAGTTACCACGTTTTTTCTCGATATCAACCAATGATAAATAATCTGAAGCTACTTCTTCTGGATCTAATTCTATACATCGTAAAATATAATATTCCGCTAAACCATAATCTCCCAAATCATTATATATATTACCCAAGCCATTATATACATAAGTTTTAACATTTTCGACATTTAACGAATCCATAATCACTTCTGCTTGCTTCAATGAAGCTAAAGCCAAATAATTAGAATCAACACTCATATAGCTTCTTCCCTCATTCACGAACGCACGTACATAGCTCGTAGCATTATTAGCTAAATAGAAATACTTTCCGCTTTCTTTATACTTCTCGGCGGCTAGTATATAACGAAGATCTACCTCATACAAATCTCCCATATAACTACAAATATACCCGGCACGATTATAGTTCTTAATCGCCAACGCTACTTTCAGCGCATCGGAGTAAGCCCTCATTGCCTTCTCGTACTCCTTATCCTCCACATACGAACGCCCCAAATAAAGGCCGATCTCAGCCTCCTCTTTCCGCATCTTTTTCTTTTGATAATATTTCAAGGCGATCTCAAGCTGGTTCGTATAAGGCATCTCGTCCTCTATTTTATCGGCGGCACGTGCGTATAACATACACCAACGGGCTACCAGACGGGGACTCATCTCTTCCGGGAGCGGAATGGAATCCAATGTAGTGATTACGCTATCCGGATAGGCATCAAACAAACGTTCCGCCTGATTGATCAAACGGATTTCCTCAGATTCATTTTGGCATCCTACCACAAGGAAAGTCAAGGAAGTTAATAGTATATATATAAATGACTTCATCCTTTATTATAGATAAGCAAAATTAAATATTTTTAATTCATAAACAAACGATAGAACAACAAAATAACAAATACAAGAAGAAAAAAAACACAATAAGTCCATGCAAAGGTATCAAGTTATATATACATGAATATCAGTGATATAAAAACATCATCATGTTTTCCGGAAAACACGTACATGTTTTTCCAAAAAGTCGTACGTGTTTTTCATAAATCACGTACGTGTTTTTCCCGGAAATCTTATAAGGAAAATAAGAACACATAAAAAATAGACAATAAGCCGGATCAGCAATAATTCATTGTACAACTTACAAATGCAACCAATCATAAATATCCAACTAGCTTATTGCTTATCTCAATTATTTTACAAACCTTTGCGACCATAATATTAAACTAAAATCTTTACTATGGAATTACAAACGATACAAAACAAGATTTATGAGATCAGAGGGCAAAAAGTCATGCTGGATTTTGATCTGGCGGAAATGTATGGAACGGAAACTGCCCAATTGAAACGTGCGGTCAGACGTAATATAGAACGCTTTGAAGGAGATGATTTCATGTTTGAGTTAACCAAGGAGGAACTTTCAAGATGCCAATTTGGTATCTTGAATAAAGGAAGAGGTAGTAATTTCAAATATAAGCCTTTTGCTTTCACGGAATTAGGGGTGGCTATGCTTAGTAGTGTGCTAAATTCTAAAACTGCCATAGAAATCAACAGAAACATTATGAGAGCCTTTGTCGCTATCCGGAATTATACCTTACAAACTATCACTAGTTCCATCGAAATTAAAGAACTACAAGAACGTATCAAATCTCTTGAAATGGCTAATGAGGAAACCCTTTGCGCTATCAATGATCTCAGTGAAGACACCCAAAAGTCTTTGGATGATATTTACATAGCTCTTTCCGAACTGGCTACAAAGAAAAAGAACAATGCTAAAAAGCCTAAAATTGGTTATATCAAATAAAGTAAACTAATAAGTTCTTATACTATGGAATTACAAGCGATACAAAACAAGATTTATGAGATCAGAGGGCAAAAAGTCATGCTGGATTTTGATCTGGCGGAAATGTATGGAACGGAAACCGCCCAATTGAAACGTGCGGTCAGACGAAACATAGAACGCTTTCCTGATGATTTTATGTTCACATTAACAATTCAAGAATTTAACAACTTGAAAAACAATATGGTATGCCAAATTGGCATCTCAAAGAAAGGAGGTAACCAATATGCTCCATTCGCTTTCACGGAGCAAGGTATAGCAATGCTTTCTTCTGTACTCAGATCCGATACAGCCATTAAAGTCAATATCTCTATCATGCGTGCTTTCGTCGGCATACGACAAATAATAAGTTCTTCCTCCCCTTTGCTTGAACTCCAACAAGAAGTAAAGGAACTCAAAGCGTATATCGAAGAAGCATTTGCCGATTACAACGACATCAACGAAGATACCCGTACGCAACTTGAGCTAATCAATCTGTCACTCGCTGAGTTACAAGCGAGAAGAACCTAGAATCAATCTCGCCCCCGGATTGGTTACGTGAAATAAACAGTTCATGTAAATAACTCATATAAAATAAATAAATTCACTAACTTTGTGGCCTTAAATAGAAAACGATACAAAAACGATAAACGATCATGGAGTACAATTTCAGAGAGATTGAGAAGAAGTGGCACGACTACTGGATTGCCGAAAAGGTTTATAAAGTCGAAAAGGACACGAATAAGCCTAAATACTATGTATTGGACATGTTCCCCTATCCTTCCGGTGCGGGATTGCACGTTGGCCACCCGCTCGGTTATATAGCTTCTGATATTTATTCGCGTTTCAAACGTTTGCAAGGTTTTAACGTATTGCACCCGATGGGTTACGACGCTTACGGATTGCCCGCCGAGCAATACGCCATCCAGACCGGCCAACATCCGGAGATCACGACAAAAAATAATATAGCCCGTTATCGGGAGCAATTGGAAAAGATCGGTTTCTGCTACGATTGGAGCCGTGAGATCCGTACCTGCGATCCCGAATATTACAAATGGACGCAATGGGCCTTCATCCGGATGTTCAACAGCTACTACTGCAACGACGAGAAGCAAGCCCGCCCGATCAGCGAGTTGATACAGGCTTTCGAGACCAGTGGTACGGAAGGTCTGAACGTAGCTTGCGGAGAGGAACTTAGTTTCACCGCCGAGGAATGGAAAGCCAAGAGCGATAAAGAAAAACAAGAGATATTACTCAACTACCGGATCGCTTATCGTGGCGAGACCATGGTAAACTGGTGTGCCGCCTTGGGTACCGTATTAGCGAATGATGAGGTCGTGAACGGTGTTTCCGAGCGTGGAGGCTATCCGGTGGAACAAAAGATCATGCGCCAATGGTGCTTACGTGTATCCGCTTACGCGCAACGCCTGTTGGACGGATTGGATACGATCGACTGGACGGATTCCTTGAAAGAGACCCAAAAGAACTGGATCGGACGCAGCGAAGGTGCCGAGGTTCGCTTCAAGGTAAAAGACAGCGACAAGGAATTCACGATCTTTACGACCCGTGCCGATACGATGTTTGGTGTTACCTTCATGGTATTAGCTCCGGAAAGCGAATTGGTTCAACAATTAACTACGGCAGACCAAAAAGCAGAAGTAGACGCTTACCTAGATCGTACCAAGAAACGTACCGAGCGCGAGCGCATCGCCGACCGTCAGGTAACCGGTGTATTCAGTGGTTCCTATGCTATTAACCCGTTTACGGGCGAGGCGGTTCCCATCTGGATCAGCGACTATGTATTGGCCGGCTACGGTACGGGAGCGATCATGGCGGTTCCGGCGCACGATAGTCGCGACTACGCTTTCGCGAAGCATTTCGGACTGGAAATCCGCCCCTTGGTGGAAGGTTGCGACGTAAGCGAGGAAAGTTTCGATGCCAAGGAAGGTATCGTATGCAATTCTCCGAGAGCCGGCGTTACTCCTTATTGCGATCTTTCCTTGAACGGACTGACGATCAAGGAAGCGATAGCCGCTACCAAGAAATACGTAAAAGATCACGATCTGGGACGTGTGAAGATAAACTACCGCTTGCGCGACGCTATTTTCAGCCGCCAGCGTTATTGGGGCGAACCGTTCCCGGTATATTACGACGCCGATGGCATGCCTCAGATGTTGCCGGAAGAATGTCTGCCCCTGTTGCTGCCGGAAGTAGATAAATTCTTGCCTACCGAGACGGGCGAGCCTCCATTAGGACACGCCGTTAAATGGGCTTGGGACACGGTAAACCAAAAAGTCACCGAGGTATCGAAGATCGATAACCAGACGATCTTCCCGCTAGAGCTTTGTACGATGCCGGGCTTCGCCGGTTCTTCCGCTTATTATTTGCGCTATATGGACCCGCATAATGATAAAGCCTTGGTAGCTAAAGACGTGGATGAATATTGGAGAAACGTGGATTTATATATCGGTGGTACGGAACACGCTACCGGCCACTTGATTTACAGCCGTTTCTGGAATAAGTTCTTGTTCGACTTGGGTATCGTTTGCGAGGAAGAGCCGTTCAAGAAATTGATCAACCAAGGTATGATCCAAGGACGCTCGAACTTCGTGTACCGCATCAACGGAACCAATAAATTCGTTTCCTTGAACTTGAAAGACCAATACGAGGTCACCCCTATCCATGTAGACGTAAATATCGTATCTAACGATCTGTTGGATATAGAGGCTTTCAAGAACTGGCGTCCGGAATACAACGACGCGGAGTTCGTATTGGAAGATGGTAAATATATCTGCGGATGGGCGGTCGAGAAGATGTCCAAATCCATGTTCAACGTAGTGAACCCGGATATGATCGTTGAGAAATATGGTGCCGATACCCTACGTTTGTACGAGATGTTCCTAGGCCCGTTGGAGCAATCCAAGCCTTGGGATACGAACGGTATCGATGGCGTACACCGTTTCTTAAAGAAGCTTTGGGGCTTGTTCTTTGGCAATACGGATACCCTGCAAGTTACCGATGCCGAGCCTACGGCCGACGAATTGAAATCCTTGCATAAGCTGATCAAGAAAGTAACGTTCGACATCGAGCATTTCTCATACAACACGTCCATTAGCGCCTTCATGATTTGCGTGAACGAGTTAACGAGCTTAAAATGCAGCAAGCGCGCCATCTTGGAGCCGCTGATCACTTTATTGGCTCCGTTCGCTCCTCATATAGCGGAAGAGCTATGGCATCAATTAGGACATGATACGACCATCTGCGATGCCCGGTGGCCGAAACACAACGAAGAATATCTCAAGGAGAAATCCGTTGTTTACGCGATCTCATTCAATGGTAAAGCTCGCTACAACCTAGAGCTACCGGCGGATATTTCTAAGGAGGACGCCGAGAAAGCGGCTTTGAATCATGAGAACTCAGCGAAGTGGATGGAAGGCAAGGCCGTTAAGAAAGTTATTGTCGTTCCCGGCAAAATCGTTAATATCGTAGTGGGATGAACTTAAAACTCACAAAAATCTATTTTTCCGTACAGGATTATCTAATGATCCTGTTCGGAACTTTATTATACGGATTCGGATTCAACGCCTTTATCCTTTCCAACGAGATCGTGACAGGTGGGGTAAGTGGTATCTGTGCGTTGATCTTCTTTGCCTCCAATGGATTGATCCCGGTATCCGTATCTTATTTTGTCATCAACGTAGCCTTGTTGGTGGTAGCCTTAAAGATCCTTGGTCTAAAATTCTTGATAAAAACTATTTTCGGAGTTTTCTCACTCTCGGCTTCTCTCTCTCTCTTCGAGTGGCTGCTGAAAGGACAACCTATACTGCACGACCAGCCGTTTATGGCTATCATAATCGGAGCGTTTATGTGTGGTGCCGGACTAGGATTGGTATTCTCGGCGAACGGTAGTACCGGAGGTACGGATATTATCGGTGCGGTAATCAATAAATATAAGAATATATCGATCGGACGTATCCTTCTGTTTTGCGATTTCTTCATCATCAGTTCCTCTTTCTTCCTGTTCCATAACGTGGACAAGATCGTTTTCGGTTTCGTGGAGATGGTCATAAGCAATTACGTTCTCGACATGGTATTGAACGGTAACCGCCAATCCGTACAATTCCTCATCTTCTCCCAGAAGTACGACGAGATAGCGGATCGCATCATCCATGACTTAGGCCGTGGCTGTACGATACTGGACGGCGAGGGCGGTTATTCCCGCAAACCCGTCAAGGTAGTCGTACTACTCGCCAAGAAATCCGAATCCGTCTCCATCTTCCGGATCGTGAAACGGATAGACCACCAAGCGTTCATCTCCCAAAGCATTGTCCGAGGGGTATATGGTGAGGGGTTCGATCAGATAAAGACTTAAAAAAGAATATACAAACAATTTAAAGCATTTCCATACGTTATATATCTACCGTATAGAAATGCTTTCTTATTTAATAGATTACGAAATATGAAACTTGTATTCGCGACAAATAATCAACACAAACTGGACGAGGTCCGCAAGATAACCGCCGGATACGCGGAAATCATAAGTTTATCCGATATAGATTGCCATGACGATATCCCCGAGACGGCAGATACCTTAGAGGGAAATGCTTTGCTAAAAGCCCGCTATATCAAGGAGAAATTCGGATATGATTGTTTCGCTGACGACACGGGATTAGAAGTCGAGGTATTGAATAATGCTCCGGGAGTCTATTCGGCTCGTTACGCAGGAACAGAGCACGACTCGGAAGCTAATATGAACAAGCTGTTGTCCGAAATGAATCATAAAGAAAACAGAAAAGCACGTTTCCGCACGGTCATAGCTCTAGTCCTTGACGGAAAAGAATATACCTTCGACGGTATCGTGAATGGCTCTATCACTACCGAAAAACGCGGAGATAGCGGATTTGGATACGATCCTATATTCATGCCTGATACCTATACACAAACTTTCGCCGAGATGGGTAACGATACAAAAAACCAGATCAGCCATCGTGCGAAAGCCGTCATGAAGTTAACATCATTTTTATCTGATTACAATTGTTAATATGAGACATATACTTACTATCATTCTATTTTCATTTTTTTCATTCACTGTATTAGCCGCTAATTTTAATACAACCGGATGGAAAACGTATCTTTCTTACAATAACACAAACAGCGTAGAGGAATCGAACGACCAAGTATTTGTGGTAGCGGAAGGATCTCTTTATACGTATGGAAAAGATGATAATAGTATTAAGCAATATTATAAAGGAAACGGATTAAATGATAATACGATTTCTTTGATCCGCTATAATAAACAAACAAAATCACTCCTTATTATCTATGATAATTCAAATATAGATATACTTGAGGGAGGAGTGGCGACAAATCTACCTTATCTGTCGACCAGTACGTCCATAAGAGACAAACAAATCAATTCAGTATTGGTACATGATGAATATGCCTATTTATCGACAGCATTTGGTATCGTCGTGGTCAATATGGCCAAAAAGGAAATAAAAGATACCTACAAGCTTTCCTTAAATATAACATCGTGTGCCATACAGAATGGCAATATATATGCCTCTACAACCAATAAGGCAGAAGTATCTTCGGGGATTATATACGCCTCATTAAAAGAGAACCTACTGGATAAGGCAAACTGGAAGCCCTATGGATTATCAAACCTTTCCGATAGTCATACGATCTCAGCTATCGCTTCATTCAAGAATACTTTGTTCTACTTGGTCAGTCAGCAAGGTATCTTCTATGAAAACAATGGAGAGCTTTCCCGAATAATAAATAGCTCAACCCTAAAATACATGAAAGTAATAGGCGAAAAATTAGCATGTATAGATAACTCAAGGGTTTTCATCGTATCCGATACGCAAAAGTTTGACCAAATAAACTTAAGTATCAATGATATCAGTACCTATCAAACAGACAAATATTGGATAGCGGAAGGAAGCAAAGGGCTACGTTCTATCCAACGGAAAGGATCAAATAGTTTTGAGGCTCTTAATGAACCTATCATTTTAGACGGACCTTACAGCAATAGCGCATTCGATATTGTTTGTAAAAATGATAAAGTATATATGATCATAGGAGGTAAAGACCTCCTAAATGGTAAGCGCTTCGACAAAGGAGGTTATATTCTTACATACGATTATGATAAATGGTCTTTTATCGATCCTAAAGAAGCCCAAAAGAAACTCAATTTACCAAGAAATCCACGAGACTATACAAGTATAGCCGTAACGACCGATGATTCTAATGATGAGATCGTATACGCCTCTTCCATGGGTGATGGCGTTATCCAATATAAGAATGGAACTCCCGTCCAGTCATACAATGAAAAGAATGCCTTTAAAGAAACCGCAGGAGGCTATGGGTCCGGTTATTGTTATATAGATGGACTGGCCTTTGATAAAAATGGAAATTTGTGGATGACAAGCTCAGAGGTTAACCATGCGGTACTTGTTCTTGACAAAGCAGGAGCATGGCATCGTTTGGATATCGAGCAACTTAGAGGAGTTTATACAATAAACGATATACTTATAACCTCCACTAACGACAAATGGATTTATGTGCCTCGTAACACCCCTAAACTTGTAATGATACCGAATAGCGAGTCTTTAGACGAAGTTTCCTCGTATGAGTTTACTACACTTATTGATACCGACGGAAAAGAATTGACTCCTAGTAATTATACATGCGTAGCCGAGGATAAGGATGGATATATCTGGGTTGGTACGAATCGGGGAGCCGTATACTTCACTAAACCTAGGATCTCTTCCGCTGAGGATAAAGCCGCTACACGTTGTACAAGGGTAAAATATACCAATGAGGAAACTGGCAATCTCGCTTATTTCTTAGATAACGTTGTCGTCACGACCCTAAAAGTAGACGCAGGTAATCGAAAATGGATTGGAACCAAAGGAAATGGCGTCTATGTTCTAGATAATGATAATGAGACAATCGTTTATCAATTTAATACGACCAATAGCCCGCTCCTTTCCGATAACATATACGATATAGAGATAAACGATAAGACCGGTGAAGTTTTTATCGGTACCGATAAAGGACTAAATTCCTATCAAGGAGAAGCTTCGGAAGGTAAATCTGATTACTCGGAGATCTACGCATATCCTAATCCGGTACGTCCCGAACATATGGATAAAGTAACGATTGTAGGATTAATGGATAATTCGAATGTAAAAATCACGGATTTAAACGGAAATATTATTTATCAAACTAAATCCTTGGGGGGGCAAGCTATCTGGAATTGCCGGAACGCAAACGGATCACGTGTAGCGACAGGCGTATATCTTGTACTAGCTTCCACGGAGGAAGCCTCAGAGAGCGTCGTAACAAAAATCATTGTAGTCAAATAGAACAATGAATCAATCAGAGAAAGTTTTACTCAACTCCAGATTAATAAATCAAGTAAAAGAAGCGAATAATTTTGATTTTATTCGCTTCTTTCTTGCGTATTCTGTCATGTTCAACCATTTCAGCACACTGACAGAGACAGATCCTTTTTGGTTTGTTAGCGGAGGATTTCGAGTGAAAGGTTTCTTTATTATTAGTGGATTTCTTGTTATGTTTAGCTTCTTACGTACGCCTAATACCCGGATTTTTTTCCGTAAACGTATTCAACGTATTATGCCCGCCTACAGCTTGACTATTTTATTATGTGCCTTAATCGGATTATTCCTTACTTCCTTATCCTGCAGGGAATACCTCACCTCTTCTAGCTTATACACCTATCTTATCTGTAATTTACTTACATTTAACTTTTTATCGCCGGATTTACCCGGCGTATTCGATACCAATCCTTTACAAGCGATGAATGGGTCTTTATGGACTATCAAGGTTGAATTCATGCTATATATCACCATACCCATTATCTATTGGTTACTGAAAAGATACAATAAATTGGTATGCCTACTTCTTATTTATATCTTATCTTTCATCTACTCGACAACGTGTAATTATTTAGATGATATGACACACAACCCTATTTATGAATTCATGAAAAGACAATTCCCCGGACAAATGATGTACTTTTGTTCTGGTATTATCATACTTGCCTATTTCCCTATTTTTCGAAAATATATGAGATATTTGTTCCCTGTCAGCCTATTTCTTTTATTGGGTAGAGAGTATCTGTTGCTGAGTATTTTCGAGCCTATCGCTCTAGCCTCTATCATTATCACGGTAGCTTACGGATTCAAGTGGTTACATGTATTCAACCGGATGGGAAATTTCTCGTATGGTATCTTCTTGATTCATTTCCCGATCATCCAGATATTCATTCATTACGGACTTGATCAATATAGCTTTATATTGACATTGGCTCTTACCACTATCCTTAGCACCGGATTAGGTATGTTATCCTGGAAATACATAGAGAAACCTTGTTTATATCATCCTAAAAAGAAAAACCAGATGAACGCAATGCTCGGATGATCTGATCTGTTATCTTCTCCGCTCCTTTCGCAGCGATTAATGCCAAGAACCAAATCCCACCATCCGTAAAAGAGGGAAACAACTACGATTGCAGAATTTATTTGTAGTCGTAGTTGTTTCCCGAAGACAAACCAATACAGTAAAGATACAATATCAATGCTTTATACCCTCGAACATCTCCGAGCGATCTTCTTTCGCTTGGGTGGATTTAGCCTTGAAACTATTAAATGTCCAACTCAACGTCAACGTGATTTGTGGATATTTGGGTTTGATACGTGTCAGGGAGCGTAAATCTGCCGTTTGGATATCGCTGATATATTTGGCAGAACGGAAAATATCCCGGAAAGCTAAGGTAGCGGTTAGTTTTCGGTTACATAGTTGCTGGCGAACGGCTACGTTCGCATACCAATAAGCGTCCGTACGGCCCTGCGTCGTTACGGAAGGGCCTACAAAACTACCATCCAATTGGATACGGGTGTATTTCCCCAGATTAAACAGGTTATTCCATAGGATATCGTAATTGGTGCTTGAGGTCGTATTTCCACCGGCGGCCTGTTCGTTCTTCACCTTATAGTGATAAACGTTTCCGTTGACCGTGGTATTCCACCAGCGCACCGGATGCAGGCTGACGCTTAGCTCGATACCCGTCGAGTAATCATGTCCTACATTCGCCATCGAATCCAAGGTTACACCAGCTGAATAGGGAACACGCAACCGCTCGATCTTATCCTTCCGATACCGATGAAAGGCGGTGGCGGATACCGTGTTTTCCCCGAAACTCTTCCGGTAGTTCAATTCAAAGGAGTTGATGTACTCCGGACGTATATCCGGATTACCGATCTCGGCCGTATAAAAGTCGCGATACGTGATATAAGGCTCCATATAGAAAAGCTGCGGACGTGTGGTACGACGGGAATAGGAAGCCAACAAACGATGCTCATTCGGGAACGTATAGCCCAAATGCACCGATGGGAAAAACTCAAAACGATTCTTCGTACGATCCGCTCCCTCCACGGAACTTCGCAAGACCGTATGCGTATGCTCTCCCCGAACGCCGGCTTGCGCCTCTAAATTCTTCCACGTATGGGAAAGAATCGTATAGATAGAATTCACCCCTTCTTGAAAATAAAACGTGTTGTAGATATCGTCACGCCAAAAGAACGTTTGTCCCTTGGGGTCCCACCATTCCATATTGTAATCGCCGTCTTCCAGATAAGAATAATATTGGTAACCCGCCTCTAGCTTACCTCCTTTCCCGAAAGGCAAGGCGTAATCCAGATTGATACGCATCGTTTCCCGGTGCTCGGCCTCATAAGCACGGTGCCCCTGTTGGCGTTGCCCTTCCAAGGACATCAAGTCGTTAAAGAAATATTCCAAGGCATGGCCGCCATATTTGTAATAAGCACTACCGGAAAGCTCGTGTCCCTTATCGTTGAACTTATGCTGTACCGCCAGACTTCCCAAACCTATATTCTCATCATTATCATAATCATCTATGCTTCGATAATCTTCCGTCACCGGAGAGCCGCCCGCTACCGAACGGGTTTCCTTATAGTTCATCTCTCCCTTACGCTTATTTCCGCCATAGCCGCCCTCCAGATCCAACGCGATGGTTGTCTTGGGAAGATTCAGGCTCCAACCGCCTTTCATCGTATAATGATAGCTGTTTCCCGTACGAGGCCCGACGGAATGCGAGGTAGTGGTCTGATCGCCCACCACCGTCATCTTCTCTTGGTCGAAATCACTCTTGCGCAACCGGTCTGTCCACTGTCCGCCGATGTACCAACGGGAACGCTGATGTTGCTGCGCCAACAAGAAATCGACATGGCGGGAAAGCCACGTACTTCCCGAGAGATTCACCATCCCGCTCAATCCCCGCTGGGAATGCTTCTTCGTGATAATATTAATGATACCCACGTCGCCTTCCGTATCATGCTTGGCGGAAGGTGTCGTGATAATCTCTATATTCTCTATATGCCCGGCCGGGACTTGCTCCAAAGCCTGTGTACCCGAGAAGACACTCGGCTTACCATCTATGTAAACCAAAAAGCCGCTGCTTCCACGAAAAGTAACATCGCCTTCCGCGTCTACCCGTATGGAAGGCGTATTCTCTAATATATCCACGGCGGAACCGCCTCCTCCCATCATATTGGAAGAGGCCTCGACCACTTTCTTATCCAACTTATAAACCAATTGGCGTTTCTCGGCCACTACCTCCACTTCAGCGATACCTACCTCCAAGGGACTCATCATCAACTTACCTAAATCCACCGGAGACGAGGCATCCAAGATGATATCATTCTTTGTAAACACATCATATCCCATCAGACGGACCATGACCACATAATTACCCGGAGCCACCTTAGTAAACGAGAAACGTCCTTGATCGTCCGGAAAAGTCTGTTGCAAAGGTTTTTCACTTCCCATCGTAAACAGAAAGATATCCGCATAATTAATCACTTGATTCGTAGAGGCATCTATTAACTGCCCCTTAATACGGGCATTCGGAGAAGTAGCCCACGAGAGCGCACAAATCACCCATAATAAGGCCAACATTAGTCCTATCTTTTTCATGATATTGAGAATTACAATTAGATTTCTACGCAAAAGTAACTAAATTCAGAATGTTACGGTAATTAATAGCGATCATTCTTGATATATTCTTTCCCGGGATCGTCCGAGTTTGTCTTATACTGATATAGGTAGACACATTCAATAACAATAAAATGTGTAATTATTATGCGCAAAAAACATGAGCAT
>NZ_RAYG01000014.1:0-77067 GCF_003670185.1 Parabacteroides sp. CH2-D42-20
GCAGCTTAAAGAAAATGAACCGAGTGGTATAGTAATGAATAAAAAAGAAGGTGCATCGTGCATTACGACACACCTCCTTTTATTTACCGTATCGCCACCTTGCGTACCGTATCGCCAATGCGGATGATATAATATCCCTTTGCGATATCTACGACATATTCGGCGGTGGACTGCTTGACTTCGATTTCTTTCACCTTGATGCCTACGACACTGTAGATTTCCAAGATACTCCCGACAGGAGCGTTCTCTACCTTGATGCGATTCTCGTAGGCCGTGATTTCGATAGGAGAGGGATCTTCTTGCCTAGAAGCAAATGTCTTGACTCCCGATTTATTAGCTTGCGCATAAACCGGATAACTTGCGGAGAATGCAAGTGCCAAAGCGATGATATGTATAAGCTTCATTTACTTGTCCCTAAATTCGTACAAATGTAGAAAGTTTTCCGCATATTAGAAAGTAATTAGCTTTATTTCGTAAAACGGATGTATGATTATACGCTAAGCCTCATACCTTCCTCTCCTAAGATCGTGCCGGGAAATATCTTGTCTGCTTCTTTCTTTAACGGTGCCATATCCTCGTAACGAGCCGAGTAATGACCGATAACCAATCGCTTCACTTGGGCTTTATAAGCAATCTCGGCCGCTTGGCGGGCGGTAGAGTGGAAGGTCTCTTTCGCACGTGCGGCGTCACATTCAGCGAAAGTCGCCTCGTGGTATAATAAATCCACCCCTTCAATGATGGGGATTATAGATGGGTGAAAAGCTGTATCCGAGCAATAAGCATACCGTTTGGGAGCGACGGCAGGACGGGTTAAGCGGGCATTCGGGATTACCTCTCCTTCCGGGGTGACGAAATCAGCGCCCCTTTTGATCTCTTGCATCATACGGACGGGAACTTGATAGAAATCTGTCATCTCCCGGATGATATGCGCTTCTTTGGCTTTCTCGGCGAATAAATAGCCACAACAGGGTATACGGTGCTTTAACGGAATGGAATAAACGCTTAAGGAGCGATCTTCCATAACCAACGAATGAGTTGTCGGGTCGATTAAGTTAAAACGGATCTCATAAGGCAACTCTTTGCAAAAGATATCAAGTACCGGACGCATATAGCTCTCGATCTCTTTCGGCCCATGAATAACAAGTTCTCCATTACGTCCCAGCATACCTAATGTAGAGATCAATCCCGGTAGCCCGAAGCAATGATCTCCGTGTAGGTGGGAGATGAAGATGTGATTTAAACGGCTGAATTT
The DNA here is from genome assembly GCF_003670185.1 of Parabacteroides sp. CH2-D42-20. Classification (NCBI taxonomy): domain Bacteria; kingdom Pseudomonadati; phylum Bacteroidota; class Bacteroidia; order Bacteroidales; family Tannerellaceae; genus Parabacteroides; species Parabacteroides sp. CH2-D42-20. The sequence goes on from NZ_RAYG01000014.1 coordinate 1,253, forward strand.
TATACGCATACGACGCATTTGCACTTGCGTGCCTTCCCCGCAGTCGATCATGTATAGTTTATCTCGTAAATCTACTATTTGAGAGGTCGCCAGATGGCGTGTCGTGGGCAATGCGGAACCGCATCCCAATATGTTTATATCAAAATCAGCCATTTGTTGTCTATGGGAATAATTGAGTGCAAAGATAATACAAAAGCATTTCTGTTCTGTGAAAAATAACAAAAAAACAAAGTGTAATGTATGCAGGATGAGGTGGATTCCATATATTTGTTTGCTGTCCTTCGGGAAAGCGAATATACAGTCGGTAAATAGACTTAAGATATTTTTTTCTAAGCCTTAACTAACTTTTTCTTTTTGTTTAAAACGGTTAAATGTAGAAACGGCCAAGCGTGAGCTTCGCCGTTTCCTTTTTTTATTGTTATTTTGAAATCTAAATACCTATATCTAATAAATTATGTCATTTAACAATCTACGATTATGAACAAGAATTTTATCTCTGTTTTTCTTCTGATGCTCGCTATGGGCGTATCTGTTATGGCCCAGAGTTATGAGGAAGATTTGGCTTTTTTCAAGGAACGGGTAAAGACTTTAGGCTCGGATGAGTTCGGAGGGCGTAAGCCTTTGACCGAGTATGAGACGAAAACAATCCATTACATTGCTGATGAATTTAAGAAACTAGGTCTTCAGCCTGCTAATGGCGATAGTTATTTCCAGCCGGTGAAGGAAATATCTACTTTTACCCGTCCGGTAAAGGATAAGATCACGGTGAAATGCGCGAAAGGCTCTATGGATTTGAAGTTCTCGGATGATATTGTCGTTTGGACGAACCGGGGGACTGAAAAGGTAGTTATTCCTACTACGGATTATGTGTTCTGTGGGTTTGGTATTAATGCGCCGGAATATGGTTGGAACGATTATGCGAATGTAGACGTGAAGGGGAAAATCGTTATCGCTATGGTGAATGATCCCGGTTTTTATGACGCGTCTTTGTTTCGCGGAAAGAACATGAGCTATTATGGTCGTTGGACTTATAAGTTCGAGGAGGCGCAACGCCAAGGTGCCGCAGGTTTATTGGTCCTTCATAACGAGGCGGCCGCTTCGTATGGTTGGAAGGTCTGTCAGGCTTCTCACGTGCAGACAAATATCGCTCTTTGCTCGGAGACAATGAATGCGGAAGCTTTGGGCATGAAGGGATGGCTCTCGGAGGAGGCTTGCAAGAAAATGTTCGCCCTTAGCGGATTGAATTTTGATGAGACGATTGCCGCGGCGAAGAAACCGGGTTTCAAGAGTTTTACGATGAAGGCGAAAAGTAAGGTTATATTAAATGTAAAGATGACCGTAGGCGAGTCTCATAATGTGGCGGCTGTTTTACCGGGCACGGACTTGAAAGATGAATACTTGGTTTTTACCGCTCATTGGGATCATTTTGGGATCGGTACTCCGATAGATGGGGATAGTATCTATAATGGCGCTAGTGATAATGCTTCGGGTGTGGCTACCTTAATGCTATTAGCTAAGAAATATCAATCATTGCCTGTTCGTCCTCGTCGCTCTATCGTATTCGTGGCGGTGACTTCCGAGGAATGTGGCTTATTAGGTTCTCAGTACTATTGTGAGCATCCTTTGTTCCCGTTATCTAAAACAGCTATTAACTTGAATTTTGACGGCACGGCCCCGCGTGAGCGTACCCATGATGTTTCTCTCCGGGCAGCGGGCAAGACGGATACAGATGCCTTGGTGATCGCTATGGCCTCGGCACAAGGACGGACCGTGAAGGTTATCACCGAAGATCCTGCGGGTGGTTATTTCCGTTCCGATCATTTTAATTTCGTGAAAAAAGGCGTACCTACGATTTTAGTTGGTGGCGGTAAGGATTACGTGGATAAAGCACGCCATGAGGCTAAACCGAAAGTTTACCGGTATCACCAACCGAATGATGAGTATGATGAATCTTGGTGGGATTTTGATGGGGCTATGGAAGATATGAACTTAATGTTTAGTATCGGTTTAGTTATCGCCAACAATGATGAGATGCCTAAGTGGACAAAAGAGGCGGACTTCCAAAGGCAATAAATTAATGTGCCAATGTAGCAATATGCCAATATGCTAATGTGTCAATTAAGATACTATCACTTGCATTCTCACTGGCACATTGACATATTGGCACATTGGCATATTATTTAATTTGCACATTATTTAATAGGTATGACCTCCTTCTTGCATTTCCTTACTATTGATCTTATGTAGATCGAGCGCTCTCCAAGCATAGAAAATGTAGGCTAATACGAATGGGACGAGAATAGATACATAGCTCATTACTTTCAACGTGAATGGGCTTGAGCAACTATTCTGGATCGTCAATGAACTTTGTAGATCCGCTAAAGATGGGTAGTAAGCCGTATTATTCCATCCTGCGCAAAGTAATAAAGCTAATACGGTCAAGACAGTCCCTGATCCCGCGAACCAGATGCCTTTTCTCCAAGTCTTCGAGAATATCGTTTTCCCTATGCCGAATAACACGCCAACCACGCCAATCAATAATACGGCTAACACGATTGGCATCTCGATCAGGTTCATAAAATACTTATACGGTTGCATAAATACTTCTCCGGTATCCGGATTTACGGCAAAACCGTCCACCAACAATAAACGGATCAAGAATGTCAAGAAAAAGACGAGGAACAAGATTGTCTCCGGTATCAATTGTTTCCGGCTTTTAGCGACAATCTCCGGATCATCGATATTGTTGATAAAATAGAGTAGGGCCAGAGCTCGTGCCAAGAAGAAAACTGCCAGTCCTAGGCACAAATTCCAAAATACCAAAGCCGCCTCTAATCCATGCCAAGGATTGGCCCACGTGGAAATGACGGGCATGGCTATATCAGTCAACTGTTCTTTGTTAACAATAAATTCGGCGCCGTTAAAGAAGGTCGCTACAGCGGTTCCGAGTAAGATCGGACCTGCTATACCATTGATCATAAGAAATACTTGATACGTCTTTTTCCCGAGTAAGTTGCCTTTTTTCGCTTGATACTCGTAAGATACAGCTTGTATCACGAAGCAAAGTAAGATCAGCATCCATACCCAATAGGCTCCGCCGAAGCTTGTGGAATAAAATAAAGGGAAAGAGGCGAAGAACGCACCTCCGAAAGTGACCAACGTAGTGAAAGTAAACTCCCACTTACGCCCGGTCGAGTTCAATAACATTTTTTGCTGTATCTCCGTCTTGCCGATAGTGAAGAGTAGAGATTGGCCTCCTTGTACAAAAAGAAGGAATACTAATAGCGCTCCCAGTAGAGATACCAGAAACCACCAGTAATGTTGTAACAATATATATGTACTATCCATAGGACTTTCTAATTAAGAATTGATATTTGAAAATTGAAAATTAGTGGGCGGCAGCTTCCGGCCCTTTCTTGATGGCCTTAACCATGATTCCAATCTCTGCGATCAGCAGGATCGTAAATAAGATAAGGAACAGGTAGAAAGTGGTCTGTACCGAGGACGGGTTTAACTTGGATATCGAAGCGCTGGTCGGCAAGATATCCTGTATAGCCCAAGGTTGACGTCCTACCTCCGCTACGATCCAACCGGCTTGTCCCGCTATATATCCTAAAGGTATAGACCATAGGCCTACGTATTGCAACCAACGTGTATTAGCGATTTTCCCTTTTTTATCCCATATCAACGTAATAATGAATAGTAAGATGAAGAAACAACCAAGGATCACCATCACACGGAAAGAATAGAATGTCAATCCTACATGCGGGATTAACTCTGCCGGATCCTTAATATAACCATATCCGAAATAGGGGAAATTCTCTTCCAAAGTTACCCTGTATTGCTCGGCGGCTGCGGTATCTTTATCTTTGACCGCTTTACGATAATCAGCTAACGCTTTGATAGCGGCTTTACCTTTCTCAATTTTTTCTTTGGCGGAGAGCGCTACCGTTCCCTTATTGGTCGTATAGCCTCCCTCTATCAAGTTTACGATACCCGGAACGTATGCGTTCATGTCACGTTCTGCTAAGAAGGAGAGGAGTTTGGGGAACTTAATGTCAAAAATAAATGCGTTCTGGTTATCCAGATAACTCGTCTTTGCCGGATTTAAGATGCCGATACCTACGAGTCCTACTCCGTTGCCACCCTCATAAAGACCTTCCATGGCAGCTAGTTTCATCGGCTGCTTTTGAGCGACTTGGTAAGCGGAGCCATCACCCGTCCAGATAATAAGGATGGAGGCTACCAACCCGAATATAGCGCTGACCTTGATACTTGACAAAGCGAATGCGGTATTCCGTTTCTTTAATAAATACCAGCAGCTGATTCCTAGTACGAACAAGGCGCCTACGATCCAACCGGACAATACCGTATGGAAAAACTTATTAATGGCGACAGGCGATAAAGCTACGGCCCAGAAGTCGAACATCTCGTTACGGACCGTATCCGGATTGAAATGCATACCGACCGGATATTGCATCCATGCGTTAGCGATCAAGATCCAGAGAGCGGAAAGAGTAGCACCGATAATCGTCAGCCAAGTGGAGGCGAGATGGAAGCGTTTGCTAACTTTGTCCCAACCAAAAAACATAACAGCGATAAAGGTGGCTTCCATAAAGAAGGCGAGAATTCCCTCGATAGCCAAAGGTGCCCCGAAGATATCCCCGACAAACCAACTATAGTTAGACCAGTTGGTTCCGAACTCGAACTCGAGGATCAATCCCGTAGCGACACCGATAGCGAAATTGATACCGAATAATTTCATCCAAAATTGGGCGGTCTTTTTCCATGCCTCATTACCTGTCCGATAATAAATCGTCTCCATAATAGCTTGGATAACGCCAAGTCCTAGTGTTAATGGCACGAAGAGCCAATGATACATGGCCGTAAGGGCAAATTGGGCCCTCGACCAATCGATCAATGAAGTGTCAATGTTTTCAATCATATTTATTAATGTTTTAAGGATTTATTGCCCGTTGTATGAGTTCGTTCGATACGTGGTTCTCCTTCTCACTATCGCTATCGAATTGCCCGAGATAATTAGGAAAGAAGAATAATCTCAGGATAAAAAACATGATAAACAATTTGACTAGAATGATTAGCCAAAGAGTCTTGCCCAGCTTCATCTCCCGGAATCCTTCCAGATAAAAGCGATATATTCGTATGAATGCAGATTCTTTTTTCATATAGTTGTTCTCATTTAAGATAACAGTTGTTAATATGAATATGTTTTCATGTTTTTACAAATATATCCAAACCGCGTTAATAAAATACCCCCAATCCTATAGATAATATTTATGAAATTATAAATAAGATCTATCCTGTCTGTTAAAAAAAACTATTTTAAAGAAGAAAGCGGCCTTTTGATCTTGTCAATAATACAGTATTGGCTATATTTGCGACAATTTGTTGCCTGTAAAGGTGTAAAGACACATGAAATATCATTGTTAAGTGCTAATCTATAAAAAATTATTACTATGTCTAACATTTCTAGAAGATCTTTTCTTCAAAAAGGTACGGCTGCCGCAGCAGCTTTGACTATTGTTCCGAGTGCGGTCCTAGGTAAAACCCATGGTCATATCGCTCCAACTGATAAATTGAATATTGCTGGTGTAGGTATCGGAGGTATGGGTAACGCTAACTTAAAGAACATGGAGACTACCGAGAATATCGTAGCTCTTTGTGATATTGACTGGAAGTATGCGAAACCGGTATTCGACCGTCATCCTCAAGCTAAGAAATACTGGGATTATCGTAAGATGTATGATGAGATGGGTAAATCTATCGACGCTGTGTTGGTAGCTACCGCCGACCATACTCATGCCATGATCACGGCTGACGCTATGACGCTTGGCAAACACGTATACACTCAGAAACCGTTGACTCACTCTGTTTATGAGTCTCGTTTGCTTACGAACTTAGCTAAGAAATATGACGTTGCTACTCAGATGGGTAACCAAGGTTCTTCAGGCGAAGGCGTGAACTTGATCTGTGAGTGGATCGCTAACGGTGAGATTGGTGAGGTTACTAAAGTAGAGTGCGCAACGAACCGTCCTATCTGGCCGCAAGGCTTGAATGCTCCGGAAAAAGCGGATAAGATTCCTTCTACTTTGAACTGGGATTTGTTTACAGGTCCTGCTAAATTGAGACCGTTCAATAAGACATATCATCCTTGGAACTGGCGCGGATGGTGGGATTATGGTACAGGTGCGTTAGGTGATATGGCTTGCCACATCATGCATCCGGTATTCAAGGCTTTGCATTTAGGCTATCCGACAAAGGTTCAAGGTTCTTCTACATTGTTATTACAAGACTGTGCTCCTAATGCGCAGCATGTTAAATTGATCTTCCCGGCTCGCGACAATATGCCGAAGGTAGCTATGCCGGAAGTTGAGGTTCATTGGTATGATGGCGGTATGATGCCGGATCGTCCAGAAGGATTCCCTCAAGGTAAGGAATTGATGGGTCCTGGTGGTGGATTGTGTATCTTCCACGGAACGAAAGACACGTTGATCTGTGGTTGCTATGGCTTGGAGCCATGGTTGTTGTCTGGTCGTGTGCCTAATGTAGCTAAGACAGAACGTCGTGTGAAAGACGTGAAGAAGGGCGATGCTCACGAGCAAGACTGGATCCGTGCTTGTAAGGAAAGCGCAGGTAGCCGTGTTCAGACGAAGTCAAACTTCTTGGAGGCTGGTCCGTTCAATGAAATGGTTGTAATGGGTGTGTTGGCGGTTCGTTTGCAACGCTTGAATAAGGTGTTGGATTGGGATGGTCCTAACATGAGATTTACGAATATCGATCCGAATGAGACAATCAAGATTATTCAGAAAGATACCTTTGAGGTTATTGATGGTGATCCGAAATTCAAGACTGTATGGACAGATCCTATCAACGCTCAAGAATTTGCCGCAGGCTTGATCAAGCACAACTATCGTGACGGCTGGAAGCTGGTAGATATGCCGAGATAATGTATTTAACTCAATAAATAAAAATGAAAAAGTCAGTATTATTAGCAAGTGCCGCTATCATGATGTGTTATTTCACGTCTTGTAGTGGTGGAAAGAAAACAGAAGAAGCTCCTGCAGCTGCTGAGACTACAACAGAAGCCGCAGCTCCTGAGTACAAGCTCATGACAGATCTTCCTACTGTAGATATCACGACTTTCCCGAAAGATAAAGAGGGTAGATATGTGATCTTCGATGGTAAGACATTCAATGGCTGGAGAGGTTATGACCGTGCTGACGTTCCGGCTGCTTGGACAATCGAGGACGGAGCGATCAAAATCAATGGCTCTGGTGCTGGTGAGGCTGGTGCTTCCAACGGTGGGGACTTGATCTTCGCTCATAAGTTGGGTAACTTCGAGCTTGAGTTCGAATGGAAAGTAGGTAAAGGATCTAACTCTGGTGTATTCATCATGATTCAAGAGGTAGAGGGACAACCTTCTTACATCTCTGCTCCTGAGTACCAAGTATTGGATAACGAGAACCACCCCGACGCTAAGTTAGGTAAGGATGGCAACCGTAAATCTTCATCATTGTATGACATGATCCCGGCTAAACCGCAGAACGCTAAACCGTTCGGTGAGTGGAACAAGGGTAAGATCATGTGTTATAAGGGTACAGTTGTTCACTATTTGAATAGCGATGAACCTGTTGTTGAGTATCATTTGTGGACTCCGCAATGGAAAGAAATGTTGGATAACAGCAAATTTAGCAAAGACAAATGGCCGTTGGCTTATGAGTTGTTGTTGAATTGCGGTGGCGCTAACAAAGAAGGTTTCATCGGATTTCAAGACCACGGGGATGATGTTTGGTTCCGTAACATTACTGTTAAAGTTTTGGATTAATCGTATCAAGCACATTTTAGCATAAATAACGCCCGAGGCCTAAATCTATGATTTTAGCTTCGGGTGTTGTGTTTTTAATAATCGACTTTTTCTAAACCAATTTTTTAGGACCAAGAAATGAAAATAGAACAAGGTTACACGAAAGCGCAGATGACTTGGCTGATGATGCTGCGTCTTTTTATAGGTTGGCACTTTATGTATGAAGGCCTAGTAAAAATCATGAACCCAAAATGGACATCTCTACCCTATCTACTCGATTCAAAGGGTCCCGCTGCTTCATTTTTTATCAAATTGACTCAAGACGACAGTTTGATGACGACCATCAACTTCTTGAATGAGTGGGCTCTGTTATTGATCGGCCTAGGCTTGACTTTAGGCTGTTTGTATCGTTTATCTTCTGTTGGAGGTATGATTCTTCTCGCTATGTACACGTTATCCCACCCCTCTTTCGTGGGAGCAAGCTATATGATGCCGTTTGAAGGCTCTTATTTATGGATTGACAAGAACCTTGTGGAGTTCGCCGCTTTAGGCTTGATGTGCGTATTCCCTACATCACAAATCGTAGGATTCGATCGTGTGTTAGGACGTGTGTGTCCGATATTGCATAAACTTAAATTTATTTGATACCCATGGCAACAGAAGATGTAAAAAATACTCCTTCTCAGGAGCAAATGCCCGATAAAGGACGTCGGGACACATTGAAGACATTGGCTACAGTGCCTATCTTAGGTGCTTTGGCATATGGCGTTTACCAAAAGAGGAAAGACGCTTTAAGAGGCCGTAACATATCAGATGTATTTCAGGTAAGTAACAGACAGGCCTCCTATTTGGAGCCTCAAGGCGATGGTAAAAAGATCCGTATCGGTTTGGTCGGCTTCGGTATTCGTGGAAAGCAATTGATGCGTGCCGCAGGTTTCGCTGAGCCTTCTTGGATCGATAAGATGAAAGAGGCTAATAAGTTGAATAAGAAGGATACGCGTTATCAGCAATATATGGAGCAAGATGATCTGAATATTGAGATAACCGCGGTTTGTGATATATTTGATGTATATGGCGAGGCCGCTGTATTGACCGGTTCCAATATCCATCGTGAGGGTAGCGACGGTAAGTTCGGGCCTGCTCCGAAACGTTACCGGACTTATCAAGAGTTGGTAACGGCTCCGGATGTGGATGCCGTTATTATCGCTGGTCCGGACCACTGGCATAGCACGATCGCTATGGCTGCGGCACGTGCCGGAAAGCATGTATATTGCGAGAAACCGTTATCATGGACGGTTCCTGAGACGTATATGGTTCGCCAAGTGATCAAAGAGACCGGCGTTGTATTTCAGTTAGGTCACCAAGGGCGTCAGACCGACTGTTATCAGAAGGCCGAGGAGATTATCGGTAACGGATTATTAGGTCCTGTTAACTTGATCGAGGTTTGTACGAACCGTAACTCTCCAAATGGTGCTTGGGTATATGATATTATCGAAGGCTCTAATCCTAATACGATTGATTGGAAGCAGTTCGAAGGTGATCCTGAGCGTATTAAGGAATATATGGATTATATGACATCCAACAAGCTTGAAAGATATATCGGTCCGGACGAGCGTAGCAAGTTCAGTCTGGAACGTTTCTTCCGCTGGCGTTGCTGGTGGGATTATAGTACAGGCCTTTCCGGTGACTTGTTGACACATGAGTATGACGCTGTCAACCAGATCATGCATGTGGGTATACCTCATTCCGCTACTTCATCCGGCGGTGTTTATTTCTTCAAGGACGGACGTACGGTACCTGATGTATTGCAGACTACTTTCGAGTGGCCGGATCGTGACTTGACGATGTTGTATAGCGCTACATTGGCAAGTAGCCGTAACCGTGGCAAGGTGTTCATGGGGCATGATGCTTCTATGGAGGTTTCCAATATCTTGGCTATTACGGTTGACCAAGATTCCACTCGTTATGCGGATAAGATCAAGGAAGGTATTATTCCTACGGATACTCCGTTCTATACCTATGTACCGGGACAAAATAGCTCGGATTCCGTTACATCTCCTACGGAGTTGTATTTCGCTAAACGTGGTTTGCTGTATACGTATGTAAATGGTAAACGTTATGATACGACTCACTTGCATATCCGTGAGTGGCTGGAATGTATCCGTCAAGGCAAGACTCCTAGCTGTAATATCGACGCTGCTTTTCAAGAGGCTATGACCGCTCATATGGGTACTCGCGCTTATCTGGAAGGACGTACGATGTACTGGGATAAGGACAAAGAAGAGATCGTAAGAGGTGAACTTGCGTAAGTATCTAAAAAGACGATAAATAACTTTCCCAAGAAGCGAACTTCATAAATGGATGGAGTTCGCTTCTTTTATTTGTGCATGTATAAAATTTCTTCTCTTTTTTGTAACCGATTTGTGATTGCTCATGTCTTATTGATAAAAGCGAATAATTTATTAAACCTTTAAAGAATAAAAGATATGAACGAGTTGTGGATTCCTATTTTAGGTGTTATTTGTGCGGTAGGTATGCCGGTATTGTTAGGTATTATCGCTAGTTACATGACCATTAAAAGTAAGCATGAGGAAAAGATGGCGATGATCGAGAAAGGAATTGTGTTGGAAGAGGCTATGCGCCCCGAGAGAAGGCCTAATCGTTATAATACCCTGCGTAACGGTATTTTTATGATCGGTTTGTCATTGGGTGTGATTGTCGGTATGATGGTCGACTCTGCTTTCACTTACGATAGCGATTGGTTCTTTTTGTTAGTTCCGGCTATTACGATTATGTTCGGTGGAGTAGCTTTTATAATTTATTTCTTTCTTTCCCGTTCTTTAATGGAGAAGGAGAGATTGGAGGACGAGAAGAAAATGCGTCTGGAAGAATAAACGATACCGGATGGATGAGCGAAAGTGGATAGAACGTATTTTGGCAGGGGACACGCAAAGTTTCTCCTGCCTTGTCGCGAAGTATGAGAAGATGGCTTATACCATCGCTCTTCGTATCTTGGAAAATCGCGAGGAGGCAGAAGAGGCCGTACAGGATGCGTTCGTGAAGATGTATCGTGCTCTTTCCGATTTTCATTTCGATAGTAAGTTCTCAACATGGTTTTATAGGATCGTGTATCGTACGGCGTTGACGGCCTTGAGACAACAGCGTATGTTCGTGAGTTATGAGGAGGCGGGCCCTGTAGACCTTTCGAATGACGAGGTTGAATCGGCTACGGCTTTATTAGAGCGTGAGGACCGGAAAGAGATGATCGCACGTACGCTGAAAAAGCTTCCGGCTGATGAGGCCTTGTTGCTTACTCTTTATTATTTGGAGGAATGCTCGGTGGAAGAGATCTGTCAGATCACTGAATTGAGCGCTTCTAATGTGAAAGTAAAACTATTCCGTGGGCGGAAACGGTTTTATGAAGTGTTGCAAGATAAAATGAAATTAGAGACAGCTGATTTGTTATGAATATGAATGAGAAAGATATTGATCATTTGACACGTAAGTTGATGCGAGGGACGGCGGAACAACCTTCGGCCTCATTAAACTCCCGTATTATGGCATTGATTATACAAGAGAAGAAGCGGGTATATAAGTACTATATCAAGAAACGATTTACACCTGTAGGCATTTTTAGCATATTTGTCGCTTATATGCTTGTGTTAGTAGGCATCTTGTATTTGGTTAAGCTTTCTCCGGGCGGGGCGGAAACGGTTTTAGGCTCTTTGCGAGCCTATTTCCCGATTGTTTTAACGATTGCTTCCGGGATCTCTTGTTTCTTCCTGTTTACACAACTCGATAACTGGTTGAAGAGAGAAGAGATACGCCGGCAAAACACCTCAAAATAAAAATATCCGGTTGTAGAGACGGGGCACGCCCCGTCTCTACAACCGATTAATTGGCCTTGACTTTTAGATTTCCGTAACGATTTCCTTCGAAGTGAATCGTCGGTTGCTTTCCACCATTAATCTCATAGGTGTAATTCTTGTCACGATCCTCATCGTCAAAATGCTTGCGGGTGATATTGAAACCGTTCACGTCGCAGCTTGAATACTTCATGTTCTCCGCTACTATCCGGAAAGAAGTTTTTGCGGGAAGCGCTACCTCTAAATTCCCATAATGGGATTCTACGTTCACCTTCGAGAAAGAGGGAGACAAGTTCCGTATCTTTAAGTTACTATAGCTAAGGCTACTTACATTCAATGCATCCTTAAGGGTCCCGATTTTAGCGTCGCTGTACTTAATCTCCATGTCTAGTCTGCTTACGCTTTCAATGGTGAGATTACCATATTTAATCTCCATGCGTAAAGATTGTATATCCTGTATATCCAGATTGGAATATTTGCTGTCTATCGTTAAATCTTTAGCGTTGCGAATCTTGGCGGTTCCTACGTAGCCCAGATCCAGTTGGGCGTCCTGCAGATTTCCTACCTCGATGTTACCATATTTGGCCTCTATCATTGCGTTGGCTGTGAAATTACCCGCATTCAGGTTGCCGTATTTTACATGGATATCCATGTTGCCGTTATTATCGCTTGGCAAGTTGATGTTTCCGTATTTCTGGTTCAAGTCTGCGGCGAGCTTAGGAGGCATCTGGATATAATAATTGATCGTCATGGACTCATTATTCGAATTGCTATTCATCTCCTTCTTTATCGTAGTGACCGCTGAGACAATACCACCTATCTTCTTGGTCTCGATTTGGATACGGTCCAAGTTCTCTTGAGCACGTTCCTCGCTGCGAGCCTTACATTCTACCTCAACCCGTATAGCTACCGTATTCTGATTCCAGTGGGTAACGGTGATGTTTCCATAACGGTTTTCTACTTGGAGACGATCACCGGCGCTTACGCTGTAGGATTGGGATATCTCTTTTTTCTTGATCTTCTCTTGTGGCCTAGCTATTACCGATAGATTGCATAGCAGCAATACGAAAGTCAGCAATACGGCGGGACTCAATTTTACGTGTGTCGTGTTCATGATTGATATGTATTAATTGTTATTACTATTTCTGATTATCCGTGACTTGTTCCATTTGCTTAAGCATCAGCGTGAGGCCCTCCAAGCTATTGCTGTAATGTTGGGTCATGGCGAAAAGACCGTCGTTGGAACAAGGCAAGGTAGGGAGTATCGTTTCCTCGAACATATAATTATCCGTGAGGATCCGTTTGCTCTCTTGCAATAACTCCTCCGCTCCCGGTGTCCGGTCCTGTTTATACAACTTCTTCATTTGCGCCAATACGTCGTTCATTTGCATATTGTAATATAGGCGTAGTTCCTCGATCTCCTCTTGGGTCTCGCAGGTCTGGGCCGTGGTCTTTTGCGCGGGTTCCGGCAGACCGGTCCCTCCCGGCAAGCGGAATAAGAGCAACAAAGCGATAGAGGCAGCTATGGCAAAGGCCGATAGGCTGTATAGGGCCGCACGGTTCTTCCGTGGTTTCAGCAGCTTTTGCTCGAAACGTTCGAAGTGGCCTTCGGGAAGCATCTCATCTTCCTCGAATGCGTCACGGTTTGCGTCTATGAAATTCTTTAGTTTATCCATGTTTAATTGGCTGCTATAATGTCTAACAATTTCCGCTTAGCGCGTAGGTACTGGCTACGGACGCTTGGCGGTTGAATTTTCAGGATAGAGGCGATCTCTTCCATATCATATCCCTCAAAGAGGTAAAGCGAGAGGATTATGCGGTAGCCTGCCGGCAACTTCTTGGTAGCTTCCTTTATCTGTGCCACGGAATATTGGATTTCTTCCTCGTCCGGTCCGTCCGTTTCCGGTTCGGCCAGATTGTCGGAAAGCTCCTCTTGGTCCGGTGCTTGGCGGCGTACATAATCGATGGCCGTATGGATGGCGATGCGATGCATCCATGCCTCAAAGCATTGCCCGTCATGATATTGGTCCAAGCGTGTGAAGATCTTGAGGAACGAGTCCTGCATGGCTTCTTCCGCCTCGGATGAGTTGCCTACGATACGCAAGCAGGCTATATACAATCGCTGTGCGTATTGTTTGTACAACTTCAGTTGCGAGCTCCGGTCTCCCCGGCGGCAACCCTCGATCAGATGTTCGGTTACTTTGTCCATTTGTTTATATAAACGAGAGTGATGCCTTGACCGTTGCATCTTGTAGCGTAAAAATACAAAAAAAGAAAGGCATCATCTCGACGCCTCTCCTCCTGAACTAAATGATAAAAATAAAAGTTATGTGGGAAGGTTTATTTCATGTCCGTTATATTGGAGATACTATCGTTCGTATAGCCTTGCGAAGTATCCTCCATTTTGGTCTTATCCGAATTATATTTTAATTTATAAGCCTGTTTCCCTTCGGAAGTCCAATAGTTTACGACAAGATCGACCGTCTCTCCTTTGGTATCCGGCAAGGAAGACAAATTGAACGCCACACGTCCGGCCCCGATCGTATATTGGGGATCATCGTAAGCGTTATGCCTAAACTCCAGCGTATAAGGATCATTCTCGGCATCCGGTTGGATCAGGTTGATAAAGTGGGCGGTCTTGCCTCCCCAGAGTGTCTCGAAATAGATATTCAAATATCCGTCTCCGATCCACATATTATTGTTATAAATACTTACCGGGTCCGTACCATAGATAGAATCATTAGCCGCTCCCTCGTTCTTAGCGATGGATTTCGTAAGGATGTTATGGATCGCATTCACCTTGATATAGTGGGAGAAACCTCCTAGGTTACTTTGGGTGGAATCCGCCAATATCGTGAAGTTAACCAAGGCACGTTGGTTAGGCTTCGGCTGATAGTTCGGATAGTTCGTGGCGGCGGGCCATAGCTTATCCCCGTCATCCAGCCGTAAGTAATATACGTTATTGCCTTCCGGTACTACGGTAGCGACCGCTATCCAGATATCACCTAAAGAATACGAGTTATCGTCATCTAAGCAAGAGGGTAGGGTGAGGGATACTAAAGCGATCCCGATAACCAATAAAAAAGCTCTCAACGTCTTCATTCCTTTTGTTTCTTAAAAAGTTCACATTTCATCGTTCTATGAAGAAAGATGTAAGTTCGGGGTGAAATGCTGCAAAAGACGTTAATAAAAGATGTTAAGAACCAAGGGATTCAACGATTAGCCGTGCCGTACGCTTTGAAGCCCCGGGCATTCCTAGCGTATGGATAATCTTGTCGTATCCGTCTAGCATTCGTTTTCGATAGGCTGGATCTTGTAGGATGCGTCCTAGCTCGTCTTGTATTTGCGATTCGGAGAAGCGGGCTCCGAATAGTTCTTGTACGATCTCCCGTCCCCCGATCAGGTTCACGAGGGATATGTATTTCGTATGGAAGAAATGCTTGAAAATAAAGCTGGCCAACTGTCCGGCTACGACGTAGTAGCAAACGACTTGCGGAACCCGGAACAGGGCGGTTTCCAAGGTTGCCGTGCCGGAGGTTACCAAGGCGGCGGCACTATGTTGTAGCAAGGGATAGGTTTTACTGAACACGATCTTGGCAGGATAAGAGCCTATGTATTCTTGATAGTAGGCAGGATCGATGCCTGGTGCTCCGGCTATTACCGGCTGGTAGTCGGGATATGCGGAGGCTACTTTCAGCATGGTCGGTAAATTATCCTTGATCTCTTGTTTGCGGCTACCGGATAGCAAGGCGAGGATAGGCTTGTTGGCCAATCCTTCCTCTTTGATAAATGTATCTTTGGGGATCGCTTGATGCTCCTTGTAATAGGCTACGGAGTCTACAGAAGGATTTCCTACGTAATCTACCGAATAATTAAGCTTCCGGAAAAACTCGGTCTCGAACGGCAGGATGCAGAACATACGATCTACATAACGCCGGAAGTCCCTGATGCGGTATTGTTTCCAGGCCCATATCTTGGGGGATATATAGTAATATACCGGGAGACCCAATTGGGTTTTCACATATTTGGCGATCTTCAGGTTGAATCCCGGGTAGTCAATTAAGATGACGACATCTGGTTGATAGCGGCGGATATCCTCTTGGCACGTCTTCATGTTATTTAAGATGGTGCGCAAGTTCAGCAATACCGGGATAAAGCCCATGAACGCCATTTCCCGGTAATGTTTGACAAGGGTTCCTCCGACGGCTCTCATCAGATCGCCGCCCAGAAAGCGGAACTCGGCCTTCGGGTCATTCTCTTTCAGGGCTGCCATCAAATTCGAGGCGTGCAGGTCTCCGGAGGCTTCTCCGGCTATCAGGTAATACTTCATGAATTGAAAATTGAGAATTGAGAATTAAAGGATCCAGTTGTTTAGGGTGGCCATGAAGTCGTAGTCCGTAACGTCAATCTTGCAGGGGACTAGGGAGGCGTATCCGCTGTCCAGCGCAAGCATATCATTGTCCGGGTGGATGGGTTTGGCACTTTCGAAAGCTCCTGTCAACCAGAATACGGGCTCTCCGCTGGCGTTCTCGGAACGCTTGAATTCACGTACCCAACGACCATCCGCTTGGCGACAAACTTTCAACCCTTTCACTTGCGGTAGCTTCGGCACGTTGAGGTTTAAGTAGGTTCCGTGCGGTAAGCCTTCTTTTAATACCCGGCGTGCCAGCATACGTCCAAGACGGCAGCATTCGGAGAAGTCGGCATCGGCCGCATGGTCCAGTAAGGATACACCCATGGAAGGGACGTTGAAAATACAGCCCTCGGCGGTGGCACCCATCGTTCCGGAATAATTTACGCAGATAGCCATATTCCCCCCGTGGTTGATACCGGAGACTAACAGATCGGGCTTGCGCTCCATAACCTCATTAATCGCTAATTTAACGCAATCAACCGGTGTCCCGGTGCAACTATAGATGGTAAGTCCTTCCTCCTTTTTCAACAAGGTATACTTGATAGGAACTAAGGATGTAATGGCACTACCCATCCCGGAACGAGGTCCATCAGGAGCGAATACCACCAAATCGCCTAGATCTTTCAGGCACTCAATCAATTCGTTAATACCTTTGGCCCATACGCCATCATCATTCGTGATCAGAATCAACGGTCTCTCGTTTGTCATATCGTTTTATCCTTATAGTTGTCGTACAAAGGTAACAATAATTTGCGAACAATGGTTGGGGTGTGAGGGGTGGGAGTTGTCCTTTCGCCTAATCAGTTGTTGATCAGGCGAAAGGTCTCAGATTATTATAGTTTCTCTATTTCTTCTATGGAGAGGCCGGTGGCAAAGGCGATTTGCTCTATACTAACTCCTAATTTCTTAAGATTAAGTGCTATGGAGTGTTTCTCTTCCTGTCGTCCTTCAGCTTTTCCTTTTTGCAAACCTTTCTGTAGCCCTTCCTCCAATCCTTTTTGCAATCCTTTTTCCATGCCTTTCTCGACGGCGAAGTCCAAGGTGTTGTAATAATCATTATACATCTTCCACTCCGCCTCGTACTGCGCCCGTTGTTTGGGGGTGAGGTTCGCCATGGATCCGATGCGTTCCAACCGCTCGAATATGGCCTTGCGTGCCTTGAATGGCATTCTGTCTAATGTGTCCATATGCTTTAGTACATAAATCCAACGTTCAAAATCAGTCTCGCATTCTTCCTCCTCTTTGTTGAATCGGGGAAGCTCAATATAGATCTGGCGGAACTTGGGGTTGAATACCTGTCCGGTCTCTCGGTCCGCCAGCACGATGTCCCTTCGGAACTTTCCTTCGTTCCTGTTATTGTTTGGCCTGTTCTTCTCATCCAGCGTGAAGTTCAAGAAGAAGACACCGTACACGGCCGCCAGCTCATAGTCCCATGTTCCCTTTATCCCCTGTTCCACCACCGAGTGCGAGAGGTAATACAAGGCCCTGTCTTTGAAGTGGGGCTGTTCCCTGTTCTGCATCTCGATTATGATCCGCTCGCCTTTGTCGGTCTCGCAATGGATGTCAAAGATGACTTTCCTACCTTGCTCTGTCTCGGGCAATCGCTCATTGTTCATGATTCTCAAGTCCTTGATCGTATGCTCCCCTTCGAGGAGGTCGTTCAGGAACTCAATTAAAATGTCCTTGTCCATTTCCCTACCGAATATATGCTTGAAGCCGAAATCGGTGAAGGGATTGATAAATTTTCCCATAGTGTTTATAGGTTTTAGTGATTAATAATGAATAATAGTATAATAAGACGGGGCACCCTGTCTTCCGGTTGTAAAGATACTACTTTTTTAATAGGATAGGCTTCGTTTTAGCTTTTAAGAAAACACGTACGAGTTTTTTCGGAAACACGTACATGTTTTTCGAAAAACTCGTACGTGTTTTTTGAGAGGCATAATGTAACTACTTTAAATACCGGATCAGCCGATAAATCGTGGGGATAATTTTCTTGAATGTATATTCCACCAAGGGATAGTATGGCCAGGCACTACACGATCTGATCATTTCATATTCGTGAAGAGATCTTTTCACCTACGTGATACAATCGTTTCGCATAGGTGAAAAGATTGTATCACAACCGTGAAACGATTTCATGGGCAGATAGAGCAAGCTACTGCCGATAATGTTTGTATTAAATAGAAAGGCTCAACGGTAACAACTCTTCGTAGGCATCTCTGCGCTCCCTTTCACATCCTTCACAACATATCACTGACATAAAGCAAGTTGGCCGACGTGAAACGTGTGATAAACAAATTGAAGTGTAGATAAAAGTACATTGCGAGATTATCCTCACTATTTATCGGGTGAGCCTGAAAAAGTCGATTCTCCGGGAGTTAAGAATACAAAATGTCAAAGTGTTACTTTGATATAGATATACAATGTACGCATGTACATTAGTATATGATAGTAAAATTTGTATGATTAATAAATGCTTTTCTAGTATAGAAACGACTAGTTTAAACGATCGATTCTTTTAGTCATTTGCAAAGGTACGCGTTTCTTCGGTACTTGCAACCCTTCCAGACGATTTTTTTATCGCTTATTCTCTTTCTTATCAATAGGATAGGTTATCCTTCACGAAACAAGCGATTCCTTCAACGAACCTCCCGTTTCGACGCTCAAAAAACGCAAGATTTAGACGATCGTTTAGACTAGTCGTTTTTAATGGCAAACGACGATTTTCAATTAGTCTAACAGGTTGATTATCTTAATAAACACTAGTATTAATATTAATTTATTTATTATGAACAAAAAGATTTCTACGCTTCTTGCCGGTGTAATGCTGGCATCTGCGTTCTCTGTCAATGCTGCGATGGAGAATGGCAAATCTTATTTGCTGAAGAGCGGAAGTAGTTATTTGTCCGCTAAGACAGATAAGACTTCTGCTGATTATGGCAAACTTGTGTACGGCTCACTTAACACTAGCGATTTGAGTGAAGTTGTTGCCGGTACTTGGAAAGTTTCAACAAAGACTACTTCTGGAGCTGTTGTCTACACCTTCGTAAATAAGGTGACAGGAATGACATTGGCTGTTGATCCTACTTTGGCGAAAACCGCGACCAACGGTCTTTCTGGTGATGTGACATTAGGCAGTGGTACGGTTTCTGAATGGGCATTCGATGCTAGTAACCACATGTATTCTTACTTCAAATCGGACTCAATCGTTTTCTTTGATAATACGGGTGCCCTGAACAAAGGTAAGATTGCGGACTTGTCTGCTGCTTTGGCTGTTACAGAAGATGTAATAAGCACTCCTATTCCAATAAGTGCAGATGATTTAAATACATTGATGTGGTCTGTTGATTCTAAAGACAATTATTTTGCGTTGAATATGGACCCTGAAGTGTCAAAAGGCAAGGCGAATCATTTGACAGCGACAGGACTTCAAGCGGTTAGTGCTGGTAGTGGTTATGTTCAATTGAAAGCTAAGGACAAAAAGGCGGATGACAAACAATTGTATGTAGTTGTCGATACGGCTTATTATGAAGGAACTGAGACTAGCGGTCAGTTGTTGAAATATACCTATGACGTATTAAACGCAGACAATCGCTTGACTGGTTCTTATAAGTTCAAGTTCACTTATAATGTGAAAGAAGACAAACTCTATGTTCAAGTAGCGGAAGTTGCGGATAAATTAGTGAAAGCATCGGGTCAAACTGACGAGCAGTTTGCGAAGGATATCAAAGACAATAATAATAATTCTTATTGGTCTAATCAAGGAAAAACTGTAACGACAAGATCTGACAAGTACATCTACATGGCTAAATTGGACGGTACGAATGTGTTGACACTGAATACGAATGAGACGGATGGTGGTACTCCTACCTTTGCTTCACAGAATATTACGGTTAAGACTTCTGCTGACTATAGTAGCCTTACATTAACTACGATTCCTTCTGGTGTATACTTGATCCAGTATAAGGCTGGTGGTTCTTACAATACAGAAAAGGTAGGTTCTTATGTATTCGCTAATTTGGCTGGTTATTTCGGTTGGGCTGCTCAAGCTCGTAACCAAGAGTTCAAGCATATGCCGGCTGCTCAATGGGTAGTAGAGAAGAAAGGTACATCTTCTATTGCGCCGATCTCAATTACGAACCGTGAGTTCTCTGATGATAGCTATAAGACTTCTTATCAAATTCCTTCTGATATGCAATTATTCGCAGTAGAGGGTAGTGCTAATGAGGTATTCTATTTTAATGGAAACCAAAAGGATACGGTTAGCTTTATTAAAGTTGACGAGGATCTTGTAAAGGATGCTAAACTGGGATATAAGTATGTATCAGAAAATGAAGCTAAGGTTCAAACTTATCTGTTTAACTATTTGCATGGATTGGCATTAGATAAATATCTTAATGTTCCGTCAGGGAAGGATTCTATTGTACGTGTAGATGAGACTGGAGCTAAAGCAAGTTTCCGCTTACAAGTGGTTGTTAAAGACGATAAGTATGGTTATGGCGATGGTTTGGTAAGAAATGTTTACCGTATCACGGACGGAAAAGGCCGTTATTTGACTTATGACGGGACAACGAAGAAGTATATGATGAAGACTTATCCTACTGATTATTTCTTGAAAGAGAATAATGATATCGAAGGAAAAGAATATTATACTTTGGTTGAGGCTAATTTGCGTAATACATCTATGACACAGGCGCAAGCACAGGCATGGTATCCAGAATGGTGTAAGGGTATGGTTGTCGCAGATGCAATGACTATCGAGGAGCAATATACTCCGGAGGGAGGATCTGCTACTTATGTGACTGTTGGCGGAACCTCTTATTTGGCTTATCCGGGTTCTTCTGATATTGTTGCTGTAGCGATGTATGATAAAGACGGCCAACGATTGGTAGATGATAATAGTAAGGTAGACTACTATACTTATCAGAATGTTAATGGTAAGATTGCGTTGAAGAAAGTAGGAGCTGCTCAATATGCCTCTAGAAATTACGCTTCAGTGAAGGTCTCTGTTGACGACAATACGTTGGATTTGACTCGTGGCTCTTTGGATGATAAATTCTATAGCAATCAAGAGATTCGTACATCTGCTTTTGCCGTAGCAATGGATGATTCTCCTTTGTATCGTCGCTTCAACAACGCCGCTCTAGGTGAGAATGTAAATGACGGTCCTGATAGCTTGACATTCGTTGAGAGCGTTCGTAATGAGTACTTAATGGATGAGTGGAACCCGAACTTGACTACGGAAACTGTTGATTACGCTGGTATCTGGAATAAGGATAAGGCTGAGGGTAAATTAGCGTTCCGTATTGATACGGCTTGGTTGAATCGTGGTCTTGGAAATATCAAACCTCAATATTTGATCTCTGTGGCTCGTGACGACCAAGAGGGTGTTGAGACAGTTCCTTGTACAGAGGCTGGTCCTCACGTTGACGCTAACGGTAACATTACAACAGATCCTTCTAAGTGTGTTCATGCTCAACATGGTCGTGCTGGCTTTGCTTATGGCAAATACTTGGTTAACTTCTCAGACTCTGCCCAAGCGTTCATCGATAGAGAGGCTAAGGTTAATCCTTATATGTTCACAACGAATTCTAGTGCTAATAGCAGCTATACCCGTGTAGGTTTTGTTAAGGCTATCCATGCTGGTGACAGCTTGTTCGTATTGACAAATGGTTTCGAGAATGTAGAACCGGCTAAGTTAGATACGGCGACAATCATCGCTAACTATAAGAAAGCTAAGCTGGAAAACTTCATCGTAGACTTGGTTGGTGACAAACATAAGAATGTAACTTGGTCATTCCGTTATATTAACCCGGATAAGGCTGGTGCCGTAACAGAAGAAGGTGCAGAGAACGCATTCTTGTTCGAGTCTAATGTTTATGGCGAGAAAGATCAAAATTATAGAACCGTAAATGGTGACGCTGATCGTGCTATCGCTCCGACATATGCTGCCGCATGGTTGAAAATGCATAATGGTTGTTTGGTACTGACAGATATCAATTCACAGTTCTCTTCCGCAAAGACCAATGGTGATGGCGCATTAATCTTTAATGTCGCTCAGAAGGATGAAGAAGATATGGTTACATCTAATGATAACATCAACAATGTTGAAGGTGTATCTGTAGTAGCTGGTAATGGTACTGTAACTATCCAAGGCGCCGCTGGTAAATCAGTAGTTATCTCTAACATCTTAGGTAAGGTAGTCGCTGAGACGGTTCTTACATCTGATAACGCAACAATTACCGTACCTGCCGGTATCGTAGCTGTAGCTGTTGATGGTGAGGAAGCTGTTAAAGTGGTTGTTAAATAATTAAACAAATAGATAGGTCAAGAGATGGGGATTCCCCCATCTCTTCCTTTAAGAAGATATTTATAATTCTGAAATTCCCGTGTGGAGATAGATTCTTCAAGTACACCGCGATGGTAGAACATGCGGGAGTATTAATACTAAAGTAATAAATTAAAAGCTCAGGTCACGAGAACTTCTGTGAAGAAATGTCGTGACCTTTTTTTGTACTCTTAAATCTCGTGCTATGCTTATATCTACTCAAGAAACATTGATCTATAAATCAATTAGTCCGGAAGACATTTATTGTTATACTCCCGGAATCACCGTGACTTCGACGGGACGCTTGGTCGTGACTTTCGACTTGGGCGGCAAGGGGGTAAAAGAAATCTATGCTTCTTCGCAGCTGTATACGGAAAGGACAAGACGGTTAGGTATCGGTAAGATTTTTGTATCGGACGACCAAGGCGCTAGTTGGTGTTTTATCTCGGATTTTAATTTTTGGCATGCCCGCCCTTTTTGTATAGGGGAAAAGATATATATCATAGGAAACGCAGGCGATTTATGTATTATATGCTCGGAAGATGATGGGAATACGTGGAGCGTTCCCTCGTTTCTCTCCCAAGGTGAGAAATGGCATTCTTCTGCCTGTAATGTTCTTTTCGCTAACGAGCGGGTTTACTTGGCGATGGAACAGCGTTTTTATAACTCGGAGATAGAAGGCTGGAATGTGGCGGGTTTGAGCCCTACCTTGCTATCTTGCTCTATTCACGATGATTTACTGGATGCGTCTTCTTGGCGACGTTCCGATCCTTTTGTTTTCAGGGATAAAGTACATTTCCCGGAAGGGGTTGGCATTCCTTTTTACGAGTCATTGACCAATAAGCCGCTAGAATTGGCTCCCGGTCGTTTTAATGCGCCCACTGGATGGCTGGAGGCTCAAGTGGTTCAAATAAAGGATAAACATCATATTTGGTATGATCCGGAGGGGAAAACGTTCCATATGTTTCTTCGTGCGCATACCGGAGGGATTGGATACGCTTGTTTATTAAAAGTGAGGGAAGATAAGAACGGCCAGATGGTAACCGGCTTTCAAGAGACTCCTTCCGGACAGACCTTGCTTTTCTTGCCCTTTCCCGGTGGCCATTTGAAATTCTTTATAGTGTATGATGAGATATCCCGGTTGTATTGGATGGCATCCAATCAATCTTTCGATTCTATGCGGACGATAAGCTCATTACCTGAGACTTCCCGGTATGGACTCCCGAATAATGAGAGGCATCGTTTACAATTATTATTCTCGAAGAATTGTGTGGACTGGTGTATGGCTGGGATGATCGCTTGCCAAGGGAATGAATTATATTCAAGAAATTATCCTTCGTTATGTATCGTAGGTGAGGATATGCACGTGGTTTGCCGTGCGGCGGATGATCATACAAAGGACCCTCAATACTCTGATTGTATTACATATTATAAAATTAAACGGTTTAGAATGTTAATCTATTAAATGAAGTGATTATGGAAAAAGTACTGATTGTAATACCGGCTCGATATGGTTCAAGCCGGTTGCCGGGTAAGCCTTTGGTTAAGATTAAAGGTATAGAGATGATAAAACGGGTCTCGGATATAGCGGATTTTGTATGTCGCAAAAATGAGTCTTGTTCTTATTTGGTAGCTACGGATGATGAGCGCATCGTCTCGTTTTGCGAATCCCGGGAGATTCCGGTGATGATGACTTCCACGAATTGTAAAAGTGGTACGGAACGTTGCTATGAGGCGGCAAGGAAACAGGACACCAATCCCGGACTGATAATAAATCTGCAAGGCGATAATCCCACGTGTCCTCCTTGGATCTTGCAAGATCTGATCGATACATGGAGAAAGGAGAAGGCGGATGTCCTTACCGCCTCGGTCTTGTTGGGATGGAGCGAATACGATCAATTACTGGCGATGAAAAAGGAAACCCCTTATTCTGGCACGACGGTATTGGTGGATCGGCTGGGATATGCCTTAGCTTTCTCGAAACAAACCATACCCGCTATCCGTAAGGAGGATCAGGCTAGGGATCTTTTGCCTAAAAGCCCTGTCAGGCGGCATGTGGGTTTATATGCGTATAGCGGTCGAGCCCTTGAGTCTTATTTCTCATTACCTCCGTCTGTGTATGAACGCTCTTATATAGAAGGATTGGAACAGATGCGTTTCTTAGAGAATGGTATCAAAATGAGGGTCGTAGACGTTGATTATCGGGGACGTGAGACAACAAGCGGGGTTGATTCTCCGGAAGATGTTAAACGGGTTGAGGAAATACTTGAGAAATATGGAGAGTTTGATCTTTCGTGACTTGGAAGGAATCGTAGATTCTATTTTATTTCCTTACCATACTTTGGAGGAAGTTCTACCTCCTGGCTGTGAGGCTGGTCCGGTATGGATGGAATTTGCCTGTTGGGTAGACAGCCAAAAGGTGGATATACGGGCATCGGAATCACCCTTATTCTTGAATATATGTGGTATACCCGCATCCGGTAAATCGTATTGGGCGGAGAAATGGCTATCAGAGAATGGACCTTGTTTGCATATCGCTTTCGACGCTATCATGGAGGCATTATCCGGGTATCAAGCGGATTACTCGCTAGATAGGGAGAAAGCGTTCTTACGTTGGGAACTTCCTGCTCGTTTTTTAGGTTACCGTCTTCTTTTGTTGGGATTGAGGAATGGGTGGCCTATTTTATTTGAACATAGTAATGCGTTGAGAGAACATGTGGATTTGTATAAGAAGATAAAGAGTCTTGGATATCGGATTCATATGGTGTGCATCGATGCGACACCAGAAATGGTTATCAAAAGATTGGCTCGGAGGAATCGTTTTTTCCCGGAGGAGCAAGTAAAAAAACGTTGGGATTGCTTGATAGATTTGTTACCTGAATATCAAAAAATAGTAGATGACTTTAAATTAATACAACCATGGAAAAATGTAGAAAACTTGTGATCGTACGGCATGGTAATACGTTTCGTGCGGGAGAGACTCCGACTCGGGTTGGAGCTAGAACTGATTTGCCTCTGGTAGAGGAGGAACGAGCTAGATCTGCGGGACGTTATTTACGTGAAAAGGGGATTGTGATCGACAAGGTGATTTCGGCCCCCTTAAAACGCACATTGGAGACCGCTAACTATATCTTGGAGGAAATGAATGTGGATTTGCCTATCATTCAAGACTTACGTCTTAAAGAGATTGATTATGGGCCGGATGAGAATATGGTAGAAGATCATGTAATAAAACGTTTGGGATCTCTCTATTTAGAAAAGGAGGGAATGGACCGGAAAGACCTAACGGAAGATCGGATCGTGGAAAGGGGACTTTCCGTGATCGCCCAATGGAATGAGAAGGCTGTGGTACCGTTAGGATGGAACGTAGATGTAGAGAAACTGATAAGCGGTTGGCAGGATTTGGCGGCTAGTATCCCTGATGGTGAGACTTGGTTACTAGTCTCTTCCAATGGAGTGATGCGTTTCTCCCCCTATATTTTGGGAGATTATGAGGATTTCTGTGCGACACATGATATTAAGGTCCCGACAGGCGGGGTTTGTATATTTGATTGCGAGGGTGATCATTGGAGGTGTACGGATTGGGGAATAAAGGCTTATAAACTCTTTAAATGATAAATCATGGAAGATATATGGAATATAACAGCTTTGGTGGTTAGTGTATTAAGTGTGCTTTTGTCTCTTTATGCTTTAAGACAGGCTACCACTAAAAATACCTCGGATATGTATCTGTTCTTTATCTCACAATACGCGAAGGAGGATATGAAATTGGCTTTACGTAAATTGAAAGATATAAAGCGGGGGGTATATCGGTTGGAACAATGGGAGAGTGATATGAAAAATAATTTGCCGAAAGCCTTTGAGTATGACGAGGCGAGACGTTTGGTGAAATATTTTTATGATACTTTAGCCTATATGAAGTTAGAGAAACTGATAGAGGCACGTTTCGTAAGATTGATTTGCTTGAAGAAAGGAGCATGGCTTTATCTGGATACAGTCGAAGCCATGGAAAAGTTTTTTGACAGTGGCTATGATAAAAAGCCATATGCGGTTATTCGGGATGTATGCGAAAATTTACGAAAAGAAGGGTGTTGTCCTCCTTAGTTCATTATTTTCGGCTTTTGGTGATTTAATAAAGCCTTGATCGAAGAAACGATCGGGGCTTTTATATTTATTTCTTAATTTGCCATGACAATATTCCGCAAGTCGAAACCGAATTGAATATACTCATCCTCAGTTATTTGCCTCTCTGTTGTCAGGATGATTAACGCATGCCCTCGATAGGTGTTTCTGTAAGGGGGATGGAAATGGTTGTAATGGTTTTCGAAGAAGCCGCATTTTTTATAGAACTTTAATCGCTTGGAGGAAGTTTCATCCGTAATAGGATCGATTTCTAATAAGATAATCTTATTCAGGCGTTTATTAAAATCCTCCAGCAATAAACCGCCGTATCCTTGTCCCCTAAAGT
The DNA here is from genome assembly GCF_003670185.1 of Parabacteroides sp. CH2-D42-20. Taxonomy (NCBI): domain Bacteria; kingdom Pseudomonadati; phylum Bacteroidota; class Bacteroidia; order Bacteroidales; family Tannerellaceae; genus Parabacteroides; species Parabacteroides sp. CH2-D42-20. The sequence continues at coordinate 28,157 of NZ_RAYG01000014.1, forward strand.
TCTCATGAATGGCGAAATGTTCGATATATACATAGGTGCTAAAATCCCAGTATGAGATAAAGCCGATAAAGAGGTTATCTTTCAGATAAGCCACTAGATGATAGTTGGGAGATTGGAAGGCCTGTTCTTGTTGTTCTTCTGTTCGTTGCTCAAATAGAGGGAAACTTGCCGTATATATTTGCTCAAAGGTAGGATAGAGAGGATCTTGCTTTTGCGCTATTTCTAGTATGTCCATATGACTTCGCTTTATTTTGATGCGAAGATAATAATCTAAAAACATTGTCATGTCATATTAAAGCTTTATTTTTGGATGATCTTATAATTAAGATATTGTATACGATGATAGCGTGGTTTCGTTATATATGTTTAATTGTTAGCCTTATAATCACTATGCCGGAATTACTTTCGGCACAACGTCTGGTTTCTCAACGTCAAGAGGATGTAGAGGCCGGTCTTTTATATAACGAGAGCGTCTACATCCTATCTAATTATTCTTGTCTATCCTCCAATTCCCCGGAAAAACTTTCTTTGGACGAGTTGTTGCGGAAGCAGATCGAAGGCTTTTATTTCTATTTGAAGCGGGATACGGAGACAAATGTATTGTTACTAAGGAAACCTGATGGTACGTTTACCCCTTTTAGTGAGTCATTGGAAGCCATTAAGACGGCCTTGGATGCGGACTCCACTAAGGTTATGACGCTTTTCCTTGATTTCTATGTAGAGACGGAGCTGGAATCCTCTTTTAAGGAAATAGGCTTGATGGAGTATGTACTTGAGTATGATACGAAAAACGGATGGCCATCCCTGAAGGATATGTTGAGTTCCGGAAAGCGACTGGTCGTTTTCGAGGTTCAGAAACATTTGAACAGTCCTTCATGGTTGCATAATATGAGGGATTTCGTGGAGCATACGGACGCTGATTGGGGCAACCAACCGGAAGGGGTTGAGAGTTTTGATGAGCGGCTGAAAAAGAATTTGTCTTTATTTACCGGATATAAGTTCTTGGAGACTTCTCGGGGGAATAGCAATGATATCTCGGCTTTAGCCCGGCAGACGCCCTATTTAATTGAATCGTTTAAAAGAGCGTGGATCCGGGATGGAAGGGTTCCCAATTTTATCTTGGTAGATAAGTATTACGCGTGGTTGGATGTCTCGTTGGTTACTTTTCGGAATTTCGATATCATCTACGGCGCGGTTACGAATAACAATGAGCTGCTTAACTACGTGAATTGGGATGGGATGTCTAATTATACGACGGGTAAATATTGCTTTCCGCTAGAGCCCGGGGCCGAGTTGATGCTTTCCCCGATCTCTCCGGGCTATAGGATAGAGCCGGCTACGGTTTATGTCTCCGGTACCCAAAGGAAGGCTTTCGCTAGCGATTTTAAGGCTAGACCTTTGCGGATTGACGAGGATATAGAGATTTATTTACCGTTTGAGGGCGATGAGAAAGATGGTTCGTCCAATCATAATCTCACGGTATCTAGGAATGTCGAGTTTATTCAGGACCCTATACGGGGACAGGTCGCTTCCTTGGAGAATCAGGCCCGTGTGGATTTACCGACCGCTTCGGAACTTCATATGCGGGATCATGATTTCACTGTCGGCGTTTGGTTGAAAATACCTAAGTACCTGCCGGAGAAGGAGGATTATTGTATTCTGGGAGCTAAGAACAGTACTTATCAACAAGCGTTGCATCTGTTGATACGGAACCGGAAACCGTATATGGGATTCTTTAACAACGATCTGGTTGGTAACACGGAGATCGAGCCGGGCAAATGGTACAATGTCGTATGGCGGTATAATAAAAGGAATGGGGAGCAGGCTATATTCGTGAATGGAAAACTGGACGCGATCTCTTTTGATCGTCCGGCTTATCTGGGTAGTGATAGCTTATATGTCGGTTTCGTGAATTTCAGCCAGTCCTCGAACTTCGTGGGTGTGCTGGATAATCTTTGTATTTGGTCTCGTGTGTTGAGCGATAAGGAGATATTGGGATTGAGCAACCAGTTATTAGATTTACATATATCGAATGCGATTACTTGGTTGGATATCCTTGGAATTGGGTTGATTTTGATGGCTCTGGTCTCGATAGCTTATCTAGGCTATCGGAAGGTGAAAGAAAAGCCAAGGCAGGATGAGGCTGATGCGGGAACGGTCGCGGAGGAGGGAATCGAGGAAGGAATCGAGGAGCCGGATCGTTCTTCGCGAGAGATGCCGGAGGAGATTGAGGAGGTTCCGGTTCTGCGCAATTATATCCGATTGTTTGGAGAGTTCTATGTGTTGGACCGGGATGGAAATGATATAACCTCTCTATTTACCCCAAAATTAAAACAGCTGTTTATCTTGATTATGCTTCACTCTTCCCGTGGAGGTTTCGGGATATCGAGCAAGGACTTGACACGGATGATTTGGGGGAATGACAACCCCTCGAAAAGTACGAAGAGCCTTCGAAGCGTATCTATATTGAAACTCCGGAAGATATTGGAACGTATCGATACGGTCGAGGTTCTATTTAACGCGAATCGATATATTCTCCAGCTTTCGGAAGATGTCTATTGCGATTATTTGGCTTGTTTGGATTGGCTGAAAGATAAACGGGTACGGACTCAGCCGGACTTTGAATATTTCTATGATATTATCAGCAAAGGAGAAGTGTTCAAAGGGGAATCGTTTGATTGGATGGATGATTTTAAAAGTTATATCTGTAATAGTACGGTGGATGTCTTGTCTCGCTTTATCGACACTTACTCGATCGAGGATGAGGCGGATCGGGTGATCCAGATAGCAGACCAGATCCTTCTGAACGATCCTTGCAACGAGGAGGCTTTGCTCTATAAGATCAAAGCCTTGATTTACCAGAACAACTTTAAATTGGCCCGTTATGTGTACGACCGCTTTTGCGCTTTATACCAAGAGATGTATGGCGAGGCTTTCCCCTCTTCTTTTGAGCAGGTCGTACCGTCTCCGCTGATGAGTCAGCAATCTCCCCAGTAAGTATTATAGTGTGCCTGCTCATTGGCAGGACTGTGCCATTGCTATTGTCACACCTGTGCCATCGTTGTGGCAAGACCGTGCCACCGTTATGGCATGCCTGTGCCATCCGTGTGGCACTCCTCTGCCATTACAGTGGCAAATGTATGCGCCCCACTGATAGCGATCCTTTCGAATAGAGAGGCAGGTGCTATGCCTCTGACTTATCGAAGATTTTTATAAATATTTCTTGATTTATTTATGTCGCTGTTATTGCGTGAATTATGCTTTGTGAGGATATGAAATTTGCCTTAAATTAGCCCTAGGTTAATGCCTTGTTTAGCGTTCGTTAACTCATGGTTTACTGCTCCTCCCTATATTCGCTCTCGTTGTTTCGCACGAGGAAGCGAAGTTGTGTTTTACTATATATATTTTTTTTTCGACTTTAAATTTAATACTATGAGTAACACTATGTCTGACAAGAATTCGGTGAACTTCACACGTAGGGAGTTCTTAGGTACAGTAGCTGCAGCGGCGGCGTTTACAATCGTACCTCGTTCCGTTTTGGGTGGACCGGGCTATACGGCACCTAGCGATATGGTCAATTTGGCCGGTATCGGTGTGGGTAGCCAAGGTGGTGGCGATATACAGAATATCGCTACTCCGGATGTACCAATTAAAAGGAGACCTTTTGGTGGAGGCGGTATGCTGATGCAACCTTATGCGGGCATCCAGCCACCCAGACAGGAACGAAGAGCGTCGGATAATCCTGTGCAAATGGGAGATGCGGAGAAACAATCGTTTAAGCATGCGAATATTTATGCGCTATGTGATGTAGACCACGATTACTCCGGACATATCTTAGCGGGATACCCGAAAGCGAAGAAGTATACCGATTTCCGGGAAATGATCGACAAGGAGAAAGAGATCGATGCGGTATTGATCGGTACTCCGGACCACACCCATGCGGTTATTGCCGCTTATGCGATGAAAGCTGGTAAGCATGTATTTGTAGAGAAGCCGATGGCTAAGACGATTTATGAGACCCGTTTTTTGAGGGATCTGGCAAAGCAAACCGGTGTTGTTACCCAGATGGGTAACCAAGGGCATAATATTGAAGGAACTATGCAGACGGTCGAATGGATCCAAGGTGGCGTGATCGGAGACGTAAGGGAAGTTCATTTGTGGACAAACCGTCCGATGTGGCGCCAAGGTTATTTTGATCGTCCGGCGGGAGTGGATATACCGTCTAATCTTAACTATGACGTGTGGTTGGGACCGGCTCCTGATAAACCTTATAATCCGGAGATGCTTCATTTCGCTTGGCGTGGGTTATGGGATTACGGTACAGGCGCTATGGGGGATATGGGAGCCCATACCTTCGACGCTCCGATTTGGGCGCTTAATTTGGGTATGCCCACAAAAATACAAGCTACTTCCACCCCTTACAATAAGGACTATCTGCCACAATCGGAATGCGTGACGTATGAGTTCCCGGCTCGTGGGAATATGCCTCCGGTAAAGGTAACTTGGAGTGATGGGGGTATAAAACCGGCTCGTCCGGCGGAGTTGGAACCGAACCGCCAGTTAAGGGAAGCGCTTTATATAGGCGATAAAGGCTTGATCATGCATGGTACCCATGGAGCGGAGCCGCAACTGATACCGGAAAGACCGGGATTCGTAGCTCCGGAGAAGACATTAAAGCGACCGAGTAATATTTATGTGGACTTTATCGAGGCGATAAAGGAAGGTCGCAAAGCCGCTAATGATTTTGAGGTATCCGCTAAATTGACGGAGATTATGTTGCTGACGAATATCGCTGTCGCCGCGCAACGGTTGGATCTTACGTTGGAATATGACGCAGAGAATATGAGAATCACGAATTGTCCGGAAGCGAACGATTATTTCCACTATGAGTATCGTAAAGGTTGGAGCCTGTAAGGGACTTTCTTCTAAGGGTTAAGATTAATTTATAAATTGAATGGTTATGAATAAAGATGTGAACAATGGTCAGTCCAGACGTGAGTTTCTAGGAAGATCGGTCGCTGCTTTGGCGGCCGCGTCTTTCCTTCCGAGTGCTTTCTCTTGTACGGGGAAGAGTGTGGCGGCTCCCGCTCCGGTTGATACGGCGGCGGAGGCAGGCAAGGTTAACTCGAAGTTCGGTGGCGTGCAAATCGGCACGATCACTTATAGTTGGCGTTCCATGCCGGGTGGATTGGAGAATATCATCAAGTATTGCCAAGAAGCGAATATCAGTTCCATTGAGTTGATGGGAGGTGATCTGGAAGCTTATTTAGGAGCTCCGGAGAATCCGATGATGAAATTCTTCCGTCGGCAAGCTCCTCAACCTGCGGCGAAACCGGGTGAGAAACCTGCGGCTCCTCGTCGGATGGGTCCCCCGAAGTTTACTCCGGAGCAGCAGGCTGAGATCGATAAATATAAGGAAGAGGTGAAAGCGTGGCGTCTCGGGCTGGATCTATCGAAGGTGGAAGGTGCCCGTAAGTTGTTGAGCGACGCTGGGATATCTGTGCATATCGTGAAAATGCAACCTTCCGGCATGGGATCGGACGAAGAGGTCGATTATGCCTTCAAGGTGGCCAAGGCCATGGGCGCTAAAGCCGTGACGGACGAGATTAATTTGGAGACGGCGAAAAGAGTCGCTCCATTTGCCGAGAAGCATGGGATGTATATGGCTTTCCATAATCATATGCAATATGCCGAAGAAGGCTTTAGTTGCGATCCGATCTTAGCGATCTCTCCTTCTATTATGTTGAATTTTGATGCGGGCCACTTCTTTGGCTCTACAGGTATCCATCCGAATGAGATGATCAAGAAATATCATGATCGGATCTATAGTATCCACTTGAAAGATAAGACGGGGCCTACGACAGGGGACCAGCCGAATACGAATCAAGTATGGGGACAAGGGGAGATGCCGTTGGAAGACGTGCTCTTGTTGATCAAACAAGAGAAATGGCCTATCTATTGCGATATAGAACTGGAATATGATATCAAGCCTTGGTCTGACTCCGTGAAAGAGGTAGGCACTTGCGTGAAATATGCTCGACAGATATTGATGTAGATTATAGAATGTTGTCTTTGGTATGTCATTAATGGGATGACGAAAAGGTCGGTTCCCGGTGGAGCCGACCCTTTATTTTTTATTTATTGATCTCTTTCAGCAAATTTGGTGCGCACTTAAAATGGACAATGGTTCTAGGGATCAACATTAAAGTCTCTCCGCTTTTCGGGTTTCTAGCCAACCTGCTTGTCTGTAAGCGGGGAGTATAAACACCGAAACCCTGTATACATACCTTTTCTCCGGCTCTCGTTTTCTCTAAGATGATGTTATTCAGTTCTTCCAATATGTACCGGATTTCTTCTTTGTCATTACCGACTCTTTTCGATAATTCCTCGATTAGCTGACTTTTATTCATATCGTATTATTTTTTGAGAAGTTTGTTCTTTGCTCTGTTGTTAAATATTTTTTCCTGTATTGCAAAGGCGATAAGCCCGTGTGCCTCCGAAAGAAGCGTCCCAACGAGGATTGGTTCGAGAACTGCGTCTTCTCAACAATCTCTTGGATATTCAAGGTGGAGTTGGTGAGTAATCCTTTTAATTCTAGGATCATATATTCCGTAATCCAATCTTTGGCGGATTTGCCGCTTACCTCCTTAACAACCATGGTCAAGTATTTAGGGGTGATGCATAGAGAGTTCGCGTAGAACGTCACGCTTCTGTTCACTTTGTAATTACTCATGACCAATTGAAAGAATTTGTGGGTCAGTTCTTTCTTGTGTACATCTATCGTTGCCGTACTGTCTAAAGAATTGACTTTATAATGGTTATATATATCAAGGAATAATATGCGAAGTAAGAGTATAACCGACTCTCTTCGATACTGGTTTTCCGGATCGACGGCTTTTCTTATAAGTAATTCAAAGAAGTCTACAAAGGAAAGAGTTTCCACGTCTTCCATCTTGAAATAGTAATGTTGCCTCATATAGAAAAAGAAATGTGGCGAGAAACGACTGATACCGCTTAATATATCAGAATAAAAGGATTCCGTGATCGTGAAATATCTGATTTGGAAATCTACGCTAACGTCCGTTAATGCGACCAATTGCCCCGGCAAGATGATGATGAGCTCTTTGGGGGTTATAATGTGCTTGTTGGAATAGATATCAATTTTAGCGTTTCCTTTTACACAATAGATGACAATCCCTAATCTTATATAAGAAGGGTAAGTGGTAATAGGAAGTTCTTTGGAAAGTGTAAAGATCTTGAAGTCCTTCTCCAAAGAATAATCAATACCACTATTCGGCTCAACTATTTTTTTAATATTTCCCGACATTCTTTTTGTCTATGTTTCTTATGTAAAATTATAACTTCGTCTTTTACTATATTTATCTAGTGGTTGTTTGGTATAATATTACAGAAATATAGGTCTCGTTTTGGCGTTTTTTAAAGTTTGGCTTAAATGATACCTTGAAAAATAACCGCTATTGGATGTTTTTGTTTGTAGGTCTAATACTTTTTTGCAAATACGGTTGAGGTGATGTTAGGGATAACTTGTATTCTAAGGGCTGTGCGAGCTGGATGGAATATGTGTTAGGAAATATTAGTAATTAAGGTTAAGGACAAGCGTGCGAGACAAGAACGGGAAGGATTGCCTCGCACGACAGGCTTAGATCGTCTTTTAGATAAACTTGAGTATATCTTCTGCCTTTTCCGCTATATGATCGGGTGCGTATTTCTCTAATTCCGTACGAGGGCGAAAGCCCCATGTTACCCCACAGGAGGTCACTTCGCTGTTGATGGCGGTTTGCATGTCTACGTCCGAATCACCGACATAAAGAGTGCTCTCTTTGGATATGCTCGCTCGTTCTACGATCTCATTGACAATACTGGGATCTGGCTTCGCCTTTACTCCTTCACGCTGTCCGAGAACCTCCGTAAATTGTATGGAAGGAAAGAAATGGGCGATGAGCTTACGGGTAGCGGCTTGATATTTATTAGAAGCGACCGCCAGTTTTATCCCTCTTTCCTGCAACAAGGCTAATAACTCAGGGACACCGGGGTATGGAACGCTGCGATCCGTGTTATGCAGATCGTAATGCTTCAAGAACTCTTCCCTTACCTTTAGTATATTCTCTGCCGTCTTTTCACCTTCGGGTAACGCGCGTTCGAATAATTTGTTGATGCCGTTTCCTACGAAGAAGTTATACTCCTTTACGTCGTGCGTCGGAAAACCGTTTTGCCGCAACGCATGGTTCGTGCTATGGGCTAAATCGGCGATCGTATTTAATAATGTTCCGTCAAGATCGAATATTACTAACTTTTTCATTTTAGTTTTCTGGCAAAATTAATGGAATGTAGAGACATACTTTACCTTTCGACTGATAAAATAGATGAACCGATTTAAAAATAGATAAAAGTATTAGGTCATATATAAGATATTTGTATCTTTAGGACAGGAATAGAAATCCTTTGTAATATATTGTATAACCTAAAATTGGAACATCATGGGAAAGAATCAATTAATTCACGGGAATGAATTTCATTTGCTGAAACAAGCAGAGATTCATAAAGCTACAGGCAAATTAGTCGAGTCACTAAACTTGGCAGCCGGTTCTACGGGAGGTTTTGATATTTATAAAGTTGTAGAGGCTTATTTTACGGATTTAGAGAAAAGAAAGGAGATCAATGATTTGTTGGGTATTTCCGAGCCATGTGAGACACGTGTCACGGAAGAATGCTTTTCTTAAATAAGCCGCAGTAGGAATAACATAGAAAAAGGAGATACCTGAATCAGATATCTCCTTTTATTATATCTCAAAGAAGGATCAATTACTTACCAGAAAGTTTTTCTTTCAAAGCTGCCAATTCCTCGATGTCACCTAATGTAGTCTTTTCAACCGGACCGGTTACCATTCCAGATTCCTCTTCTTTTTTACCGCCACGTTTTGAGGATGCCTTCTTTTCAGAAGTTGCCTTAGCGCCTTTTTGCTCATCTTCAAAGATGCGGCTGTGAGAAAGGATGATACGTTTAGCTTCCTTGTTGAACTCGATTACCTTGAATGAAAGTTTCTCATCTACTTGAGCTTGAGAACCATCTTCTTTTACAAGATGCTTCGGAGTAGCGAAACCTTCTACGCCGTAAGGCAAAGAGATAACGGCACCCTTATCCAATACTTCGATGATTGTACCTTCGTGGATAGAACCAACCGTGAAGATTGTCTCGAATACATCCCAAGGATTCTCTTCCAATTGCTTGTGGCCTAAGCTTAAGCGACGGTTTTCCTTATCGATTTCCAATACTTGAACCTCGATCTCAGCGCCGATCTGAGTGAATTCAGACGGATGTTTGATCTTCTTCGTCCAAGACAAGTCAGAGATGTGGATCAAGCCGTCAACACCTTCCTCGATTTCTACGAATACACCGAAGTTAGTGAAGTTACGAACCTTAGCCGCATGACGAGAACCTACCGGGAAGCGCTCCTCGATGTTTTCCCAAGGATCAGCCTTCAATTGCTTGATACCAAGAGACATCTTACGCTCGTCACGGTCCAAAGTCAAGATTACGGCTTCGATCTCGTCGCCAACCTTCATGAAGTCTTGAGCGGAACGCAAGTGCTGTGTCCAAGACATCTCTGAAACGTGGATCAAACCTTCTACGCCCGGAGCGATCTCGATGAACGCACCGTAGTCAGCCATAACGACAACTTTACCCTTAACCTTGTCACCAACCTTCAAGTTCGTATCCAAAGCATCCCATGGGTGCGGAGTCAATTGCTTCAAGCCAAGAGCGATACGTTTCTTCTCGTCGTCGAAGTCCAAGATAACAACATTGATCTTCTGATCAAGCTGAACGATTTCTTCCGGATGAGAAACACGTCCCCAAGAAAGGTCTGTGATGTGGATCAAACCGTCTACGCCACCCAAGTCGATGAATACACCGTAAGAAGTGATGTTCTTGACAGTTCCTTCCAATACCTGTCCTTTCTCCAATTTGGAGATGATATCTTTCTTCTGTTGTTCCAACTCAGCCTCGATAAGAGCCTTGTGAGATACAACAACATTCTTGAATTCTTGATTGATCTTAACAATCTTGAATTCCATAGTCTTACCTACAAATACATCGTAGTCGCGGATCGGCTTCACATCGATCTGAGAACCCGGCAAGAACGCTTCGATACCGAATACGTCAACGATCATACCGCCCTTCGTACGACATTTGATGTAACCTTTGATAATTTCGTCTTTTTCAAGAGCCTCGTTAACACGATCCCAAGAACGTGTAGCGCGTGCTTTCTTGTGTGAAAGGATCAATTGTCCTTTTTTGTCTTCTTGGCTCTCGATGTAAACCTCTACCTCGTCACCAATCTTTAAATCCGGGTTATAACGGAACTCGGACATAGGAACAACACCGTCAGATTTGAAACCGATGTTTACAACAACCTCACGTTTGTTCATAGAAGTAACGGTACCCATAACCACTTCTTTGTCTTTTACCGTGTTCAGGGTCTCGTCATACGTTTTTACAAGATCGTCCTTGCTTACTTCGGTGTAAGTCTCGCCTTGCTCGAAAGCGTCCCAGTTGAAATCTTCAACTGGCTGGATGTTTTTTAAATTTTCCATTCTTTAATTGTTAATACTAAGTTTGTTTTAATTAGTAAGTTAGACTTTATGTTGTCATCTCTCAAAAATCGGGGCAAAGGTAATGCTTTTTTTCTGATTGACAAGAGTTTTGAGGGGTAAAAACATTCATTTGGGTCGTGTTGGCTGTAATTACGGAAAACTGTTGATTTTTATTGATATTTATTTTGTAAGTTTGCGAATTGTAAGCGATAAATCAATGAGTAGAGGATTTTTAAGAAAGTCCAGCGTCAATACTTTTATAGGAATAGTGTGGATTTTGTTTGCGGTGGGCACAAGTGCGCAGAATGCCGTGAGTAAATTTCGTGCGGATAGCATACGCCAATCTTTATCACGTATCCAAAAACCTCAGGATAAGATACCCCTTCTTAAAGAATTAATCGGCTTGTACTGGCAATTGCCGGAGGAGGTACTAGCGTTGAAAGAGATAATCGATATCGCGATGCCTTTGGATTCCATCGGGATCGTGTACGATGCGATGGCTGGCTTGAGTCGTTATTATTATAATGTGGAAAATAGAGATAGCCTATTATATTGGGTGGGGCAATTGGATTCGTTGGCCTCAAAAAGGCATGAGAGTCCCAGAGGGTTGTTTTTATCCGGTAGCTTGGTTTGTCAGGATTATCTATGGTCCGGCAATTATGAGTTGGCTATGGATAGGGCCATGCGATATATGGATCTGGCCCGGGATAGTAAGAGCGATTATGGTTTACTGCGGGCTTATCGTGATTTAGGAATGGTTTACCAACGGATTAAAAGAGATAGCGATGCGGTAGAGATATTCCAAAAAGGCCTGTATTTATTGAAAGAGGAGAAGGCGAGCTATAGTTTTCGGATTATGTATTTATCTAATATGTTGGAGTCGACCCTACTGTTAGGGCGTTTATCCGAATCAGAGGCGCTTTTGAAACAGTATGAGTTTTTATTGGATTCATTGGAGAGGAGGTATGATCGAGAAGGGACGATTTTCCCGGTAGATCGTTATCGTTGTTTGGTAAATTGTTATTTCTGCGAGCTATGTACCATGAAAGGGAATTTGCAAAAGGCACAGACGTATCTGGATAAGGCAACCGCTTATTTGGATAGTTCTTTTGGGAATAGGGTGGAGGCTCAATATCTCCGGACAAAATCATTTTATTATTGGAAGAAGAAAGATTATAGGCATGCGTTGTCCGCCGTCAATCTGGCTTTAAAAATCAACCGTGATCTGGATAAGTTGGAGATGAAGAAGGCGGTCTTGCAATCGTCCGGTCAATTGCGAGAGGCGATCGCTATCTATGAGGAGATCATTAATAAGACGGAAATGATCAATACGGAAGCTTTTGACCGGCAGATCGAACAACTCCGCATCCTGAATGACTTGAATGATTTGGAAAAGCAAGATCGAGAGTTGAAGTTGAGATCAGAGCAAGAAGTTTTGAAGCAGAGGCAGATCGCTGTATCTATCGGTCTTCTATTGGTCTTGACGGGCTTACTTTATATATTATGGCGTATTTATATGCATACCAAGCGGTTGAAAAATGAGTTGCTTCAAGAGAAAGACTCCTTGATCGCTTCGGAGAAGCAGCTTCGTGTCGTGGCGAAAGAGGCGGAGGCGGCGAACAAGAAGAAAAGTGCCTTTATCGCTAGTATCAGCCATGAGATACGTACGCCGTTGAATGCTATTGTCGGATTCTCTGAATTATTAGCGATTAGCGAATATAGTGAGGAGGAAAAGATTGAGTTTGCCGGGGAGGTAAATCATAGTTCGGAGTTGCTGTTGAATCTGGTGAATGATGTTCTGGATTTATCCCGTCTGGAATCCGGCAAGATCAAGTTCAGCGTTAAGCCTAATGATCTGGTTTCTTGTTGTCAGAAAGTGTTGGATTCGATTCGTCATCGTGTAAAACCCGGGGTTCGATTGACGTTTACTTCCTCGCCAGAATCTTATACTTTAAAAACGGATGCCTTGCGTTTGCAGCAGTTGTTGACAAATTTGTTGTCGAATGCCGCTAAATTCACTTCCGAGGGAGAGATTAATCTCTCATTTGCCGTGGATGAGAGCAAAGGTGAGGTTCGTTTCTTCGTTACGGATACGGGCTGTGGAATCCCTGAGGATAAGTGTAAGAAGATATTCGAGCGTTTTGAGAAATTAGACGACTTTGTTCAAGGTACCGGTTTAGGACTTTCTGTTTGCCAGATCATCTCGGAACAGCTTAAAGGTTCTTTATCTGTAGATGTCTCTTATAAGGGCGGCGCCCGGTTTGTCTTTATACATCCAACGAATTTAATTGAAACCCCTATATGAGGCTGATGAATCTATTCGATAACGGGATATCCATACGTATAGGGGTGGTTATTATGATCTCCCTTGTATTTTGCGGCTCGATGAAATCTTCCACGCCTCCTCCCGGCAAGGATCGTTTAACAGAGATCGACAGCTTGGAGAGGGTATTACCGGGCTGCCCGACGATAGCGTCTACTTTACCTATATTGCAGCGGTTGGCTTTGCTTTATCGGCAAGATCCCAAAATGAAAGATTATTATCAACGTCTTTATGAGAACGCGATGGCGGTGGATTCCATATCTATCGCATATAGAGGATTGAAAGGTATGGCCGAGTATTATTACAATCAGTCTAAGCGTGATAGTTTGGTCTATTGCTGTAATATCGTAGATTCTATGGCGAAGGCCCGCCATGAATATCCGTATGTCTTGTTTGAGGTGAAGAGTTATTCCAGTCAAGATCTCCTTTGGCTAGGGAATTATGAGTTGGCAATGAGTGAGGCGATGGATCTGTATCGGTTGGCGAGCAATCTGAATCATAAATACGGCTTGCTTCGCTGTTCGGAGACTTTAGGGCTGATTTACCAACGTATCCGTAGGGATAGCGATGCCGTAGTCTCTTTTCAGGAAGGTTTGGATTTATTGAACGATATAAAAGATGTTCCCGATATCATGGATACTAAAATCCGGTTAACTTCTTATCAATTGGAAAGTAGTGTCCGAACGAAACAATATACGTTGACGGAACGAATCTTGGAACAATATAAAGCCCTGCTGGATGAGCAATATGAGATTAATCAAGAAAAAGGTGATGTTTTGCTACTAGAGCGGGAGTATTGGCTGCTTTATTCTTTTTACACGAGCTTTTATCTTTCGAAAGGAGATTTGGCAAATGCCAAGAAAGCGTTGGATAAAGCCTCTTCCTATGTCGGCAATAGTTTGGTAGAGGAGGACTATGCAATCAATACTTATCTAGCGGTTAAGGCTCGTTATTATAAGGCGGCTGGAGATATCCCGTTGGCACTGCGTTATATAAATGAAGTGTTGGAGACAGAGCGATTACCCGAAGATATTCAGTTCAAGGCGGATATCTTAAAGGAGCAGGGCCGACTCGAGGAGGTTATGGCTCTATATGATGAACTTTATAGAACGCTGACGAAAAGGCGGGGAACTTCTTTTCTTCGGCAGGTAAATCAATTGCGGACCTTGTATGAGTTGCACGAAAAGGAATTGAAAGAAACAGAGTTGGAGGAGGCCGGGCGACGTATCGCCCGGAAACAAGATTTGTTGATCTTTATCCTATCCATATCGGTCGTGTTATCGATCCTCCTCTATATCTCGTTTTTATACTACCGCCATCTACGATCCTTGAAAAACCAATTACAGCGAGAGAAAGACTTGCTTTTGGAATCCCAAAGACGATTGATGAAGGAGAAAACCCGTGCGGAAGAGGCCAGCCTGATGAAAAGTGCTTTTCTCGCTAATATGAGCCATGAGATCCGGACCCCGTTAAATGCGATCGTAGGTTTCTCCAGTTTGCTGGTGGAACCTTCTACCGATGCGAAAGAGCGGGAGGAATATTCGTCTATCATCCGGAATAATACGGATTTGATGTTGAATCTGGTAAACGATGTATTGGATTTATCCCGGATGGAGACCGGAGACCTTCATTTCAATATCAAGGATTATCCGCTTTTGGAGTGTTGCCAAATGGCATTGGAGAGTGTGCGCTACCGGATGCCGGATAGGGTTAAATTGACTTTTTCTCCCGCTGGGGAACCAATCGTGGTACATGTAGATAATCTGCGCCTGCAACAACTGTTGACAAACCTGTTGACAAACGCCGCTAAATTTACGGAGAAAGGTGAGATTAACCTATCGTTCCAACTTGCGCCGGATCGGGAAAAGGTATGCATAGCCGTTACGGATACGGGTGCCGGTATTCCCCTTGAAAAACAAGCTGCGGTATTCAATCGCTTTGAGAAGCTGGATGATTACAAACCCGGTGCGGGTTTAGGGCTTTCTATCTGTCTTTTGATCGCCGAGCGGCTGAATGGTTCCTTGTCCATAGATTCCTCGTATACGGACGGAGCTCGCTTCGTGCTTATCCTTTCTTGTGAAATAGATTCCTCAATTTATAATCCGCCAATAGAAGTATGAGCGTGATGGCCCCTATGTATAAATAGAAAGCCAAGGCCGATGTGCTTATCGTGGGGACGGCTATCTTGGGTATCTCCATATATACGAAAGATACGATCGCAAGGGAAATCATGATAAGCGAGGCCACGATCGCTGCTAACAGGCTGAACCGTTCGTCACGTTTCTTCGCCTTTGCGGACTCAAGCATGATTTGTCGCATTACGTTCGAACGGAACGAGGCGGGAAGCTCCTCCTCCGGTATGCGTTTGAATAAATCCCCCAATAAATCGGGTTGTTCCTTATTTGTGTTTATCTTACTCATGATCCATTCCTTTTAATAATACAAACAATTTTTTTCGGATGCGATGTAGCTTGACTTTAATATTCGAGGCGGTCAAGCCGGTGATAGAGACCAGTTCTTCTATTGTCTTTTCTTTCCAATAAAAGAGCAAGATCAAGGCCCGTTCGTCCGGTAGAAGTTGTTCAAGGGCGACTTCCAATCTTTGAACCTGTTCCGTGGATTCGGTTTGTCCGAACAGGTTCGTGACCTCCTCCTCCGATACGTTTTCAAGTGTAGTCTCCTCAATCGCTAGAAACTCATATCTCTTCTTCCTGACCGATGATATCGCCGTGTTATAGGCAATCCGGTAAATCCATGTGGAGAAACTACAATCCCCTTTGAATGAGGCTAGGTTTTTGAATACCTTCATAAACGTATCTTGCGCCAACTCCTCAGCCTCCTCTTGGCTTCGTACCACTTTGAGGATCAACGAGTGAATCGGACGGCTATACTTGTCCAAAAGGCAAGCGAAACATGCCACGTCCCCTGCTTGTATCCTTTGTATGTAATATGTATCGGTATACAATTCCATTGTACTTAATGGACGCAAGCCGGGTAAATAGGTTACAACTTGCGGTAACAAAAATAAAAAATATTTTTCAGCCCGGAGGTGTAACCTATGGGAAACTGTTGCGTCAAATTAGCAAACAATATGAATGAATCAATTAAAATTATACAGTTATGATGGATTTTATTTCTGTTCCGCTAGTTGTCGGAATCGTTTGTGCAGGTATTTACGGATTATTTGAGTTGTTTGTTCGCAAGAGGGAACGTTTGGCGATTATCGAGAAGATCGGTGATAAACTGGATGCCTCTGCTTTCGATGGTAAATTGGGACTGCCTAACTACATGCGAAACTTCTCGTTCAGTAGCTTAAAGGCCGGGTGCCTTTTGGCGGGAATCGGATTAGGTTTGTTGGTAGGCTTTATTATTAATATGTGTATGGCGACAAATTCTTATTATGATGATGGTTGGTACAGGCATGAGGTAGCGGGTACGGCTTATGGGGCTTCGGTTCTTTTGTTCGGGGGAATCGGCTTGATAATAGCCTTCGTCATTGAGCTGAAACTAGGTAAGAATAATAAATAGCCATAGGCTTGCCTGTATAGACGTAGCGTGCTGCATGCAGCACGCTACGTCTATACTACAGGTAGATCTCCCCGAAGAATTCAGGACAATGGAAATTAGGCTCGGGAAGGTCGATCGGACTCCAACTTACGAAATGCGGATTCATTGTCTCATCGGCGCATTTATAGAAGTTCCCTAGTATTTTCTCCGGCAGATTACTAGGATCTAACCCCATCAACTTGAGTGGTATGACTACGATCAAGTTCCATGTATGAATACCTTTAATCTCCTCGAATGCCCTTCTTCTCACGGATGGGAGTCTTATGATGCTTTTATACTCTTCTTGCGAAAGCGACGTCTTGATATCCCGTGAGGTACGGCGGGCGGCATCGCAAGTCCCGATACAATTAAACTCGAAATTCATATAATGCGAGTCACCTTCCTTTTTCATGAAGAACTCCACGCAACTATCCTTATGGACCGAGGAATTGTCCATCTCATAAGACGCCTTTAGCGAATTACCCTGCACGCTATATCGTATATATAGATTTTTCTCTGTCCGGGCTATATTAAAAGCGGTGATCGGCTTATATGGATACTCATGCCAATTGGCATGGGTGAGGAACTCACGTTGGGATTGCACCTCAAGAATCGGTTCTATGGATGTTATATCGAGTACATCCAGAACGGGGATAACAGGAACTTTCAGTCTTTTCATTTTAACTATAGATTTGAAGTAAAGGCCATTGTAAGTAGGAGGTCAATAAAACCGATAGGGCACCGATAATAGACAATACGATAATGACAGAGCCCACGATCCGGTTCAGTAACCAAATACCTCTAACGTTGAACCATTTTCTCAGTTTTCCAATAATATATGTTATGCCGAACCACCAAAGAACGGCCCCTAACCCTATGCAAACAATGCCCAATACCAGCAGCCAAAACGAATGTTCCGGTAACACGAAACCGAACCGGGCGAATAATCCGATATAGAGCAAGACGATTAACACGTTGCTAAAGGTAAGTAGAAAAGCTGTAATAAAGTCTTGGGTGAACGATAATTTTTTTTCTCGGTGTTTCTTTAGGTTCCTAGTCGGGTTGCTTTGGAAGATATAATACCCGAAAATGCCGAGAACGATACTTCCGATCAATTGCAGGGGCGCTTGGTTCGCCTCCACGAAGTTGACCACAACTCCCATGCCCAGACAAGTCAGTGCCGCATAAATCACGTCGGATAGAGCGGCCCCTAATCCGGTGACGAACCCGTGCCAACGTCCTTTATTTAGTGTTCTTTGTATACAGAGCATACCGATGGGGCCCATGGGGGCCGAAACCAATACACCTATAATGATTCCTTTACTAACGATTCCTAGCATTAAGTTGAGTCTCTTCTAGTTTCTTGGGCAAAGATACATCCATTCCGCGATAAAAAAAAGGTAAAAAACGTAAGATACTGTAGGGACGAGGCTCGCTCGTCCCTTATTTCGGGAAATTGGGACTGTACAATAGGGTCGTATCGAGAGTCATCAATTTACCGTCTTTCACGAATGAGTCTCCTCGCTCGGACAGATGCTCTACCATCATCTTGCGTAATTCGGACAACTTATTCTGATAGGCTGCGTCCTCACTAAGGTTATGTGTCTCTCCCGGGTCTTCCCGTAAATCGAACAACTGCTCGCTTCCGTTGTGGAAATTCCAGATATACTTAATCTTCCCATCGGTAAGGGCTGCCCAGTAATTATCGTCGCTATAGCAAGTGGCATGCTCCATGTCTATATAGGGGCGCCATTGTTCCTGCTGGCCTTGGATCAGCTTGAGTAAAGACCGCCCGTCCATATCGGGAGGAACCGACCCGCCGGCGATATCGATAAAGGTAGGCAAGAAGTCTCTCAGTTCTACAGGTTGTTCTATGCTGCTTCCGTCCGGTATGGATTTGGATATACCGGCGGGCCATTTTACGATATAAGGAATATGGGCCGAACCCTCGTACGGATAGGTTTTCCGCCAATGATAATGATCGCCCAACATATCGCCATGATCCGCCGTGAAACAAATCAGGGCATTGTCGTACATACCTTTGTCTTTTAGGGTCTGGATGATTTGCCCTACTTGATCGTCGATAAAGGTGATATTGGCGTAATAATGGCGACGGGAGTTTATGGCATACGCATCCCCGAAATTACCGAATGGGGCATCCGATGCTCCTTGGAGAGGATCTTTCGGCTCGGCGTATTGTCCGCACCAATCTCCTATATGGGGTTTCGGGATATCCGCGTCCTTATACATATCCAGATAACGTTGAGGCGGATCATAAGGACTATGCGGGCGGGCGAATGATACCTTGAGGAATAAGGGCTTGTCGTTGTCGTAGTTCCGGATCAACTCGCAAGCGGTCTGTCCGGTCCAAGCCGTAGGATGAAGCCGTTCGTCTAACTTATAGACACCGGCGGCATGGTCGTTCCAGCCGATACCCGTAAGATCCGGGTCTTTGCCGGGTGCCTGCAATTGAAACCATTCCCGGTAATCGCTGATGAAATCGGGACTTTCCACCCGGCCACTCTCGTCGATCAAGGTCGCGTGGAATCCGTGAAGCGCTTTCTGCGGAAACCAATGCATCTTACCGATCCCGAAGGTATAATACCCCAGATTCCGCATCATCTGAGGCATCTCGTAACGATACTTCAAGGCCATGCGTCCGTATCCCAGCATACCATGATGCCAAGGAGACATCCCGGTCAATAAACCGGCCCGTCCCGGAGTACTACTTGGAGCGGAGGAATATCCGCTCACGAACAACGAGCCTTCTTGCGCCAGCCGGTCGATATTCGGTGAGATCACCGCCTTGTTTCCCATGCAGCCGAGGGCGTCGCCCCGTTGTTGATCGGTCATGATCAAGATGATATGCGGCTTACCGCTCTTTACGGGCATGGCGGGAGAGACGGCGGTCTCTGCCTCTTTCCCGCTTTTGCTATGCGTCATCCCCGGAAGTGTCGCACCCAGACCGATTCCGAGGGATGATTTAATGAAGTTTCTTCTTTCCATTATTTAGCCTTGATTGTGTGATCCCGAACTCCTTTTAAGATTCCCTGCAATTGGAAAACGATCTCCGGATGTTGCAAGGCCTTGTTTCCTTCCTCGTAGACCTTCGTCATGTCGTATAACTGAGGCTCGGGGGAATATCCGGTCTCAATCTTCTCATATTCCATGATAGCGGAACCTACACTCGGCTCGATATATTTCCAATCTTTCGTACGGACGGAAAGTGCCTTATTAAGCGCTTGCTCGATTACCCACGGGCGGTCTTCCTTGCTTTTCCCGATCCAAGTATCCAGATAATCATAGCTATCCGGCGCGCTTCCTTCCGGAAGACGGGAATTCGTCAGTGAGGCAAGGGAGGCGAACCAGTCGATCTGGCTCACTAGCGCATCTGATACGGCGGCTTGCTTGATCTCCTTTGGCCAATGTACGATAGCCGGGATACGGGTTCCCCCTTCGAAGGCACTGTATTTATTACCTCTAAGCGGTCCGGCGGGTTTATGATCGCCTAGTAGCTCCACGGCCCGGTCCGCGTAACCATCATCTACGACAGGTCCGTTATCGCTTGACAAGATGATCAAGGTGTTTTCCGTCAATCCCATCTCATCCAATGTTTTCATCAATTGGCCTACGCTCCAGTCGAATTGCTCGATAGCGTCGCCCCTCACGCCCATCGGGTTCTTTCCCCGGAAACGGTCGTGCGGGAAGCGGGGTACATGCACGTCGTTCGTGGCGAAATACATGAAGAAAGGCTTCTCTTTATTCTCCTTGATAAAATCGATGGCGTGTGTCACGATAGAATCGGCGATATTCTCGTCTTTCCAAAGCGCCTTGCCGCCACCTTTCATGTAACCGATACGGCTGATTCCGTTTACGATGGATTGGTCGTGCCCGAAACTAGGCTTCTGGTTGTATAATAATTCCGGATTATCTTTTCCGGTCGGCTCTCCGGGAAAGTTCTGCTGGTAACTGACATAGATCGGGGCATCCGGATCGTAGTTCGCCACCTGCCCGTTCTCGATGAATACGCAGGGGACGCGGTCTGCCGTCGCCGCCATGATATAGGAATAATCAAATCCCAGATCGCCAAGGGCGGTGGGGAGTGGGGCGTTCCAGTCTTGCTCTCCCGCTTTGTCTCCTAGGCCAAGATGCCATTTGCCGATAGCGGCCGTGGCGTATCCCGCGTTCTTGAACATATCGGCTATCGTATAACGCTCCGGTCGTATGATCATTCCGGCGTTTCCCGCGGCGATGTCCGTTCCCGGGCGGCGCCATGCGTACTCTCCGGTTAGCATGGAATATCGGGAGGGCGTACTGGTAGAAGCGGTCGCGTGAGCATTGGTGAAGCGGATGCCGTTCTTGGCGAGTCGGTTGATATTCGGGGTTTTCACTTGCGTGCCGTCGTAGCATTCCAAGTCTCCATATCCCAAGTCATCCGCGTAGATGAACAATACGTTTGGCGTTCTAGGTGTAATGTCTTGTCTCTGTTGGGCTTTTGCGATACCGGCTGTAAGAAGCGAGGCACCGATCCCTACGATAAGTGTTGATTTCATGTTGTTTATTATTTAGATGTTCTATAAAGAGTTTGTATTATGACTCTATTTCGTTATCAAAATCAAGAAGGTTATCTGTCTGGTATTTATCAAAATCGGATTGGAATAGACGGTCTTGAATGATACGGTATTTCTCAAATCTTTTCTTATCAACGACATAGCCGCGAATGGCAAACTTGTAATATTTAGTTGCGTAGCTTTTGCCATCGGAAGCAGTTCGTCGGAATTTCCGACAGACTGAGTCTTCTTGTAATTCTTGGCTTTGAAATATATTTTGTAGATGTTCCGTGATAGTGGAACGGCTTTTATCGAACAATACGGCAATAGCATCCTGCGTCAGCCAAAGGCTTTCGTCTTGATATAAGACTTCTATACCTTCTTCTTTATTTTCTATTTGGAAAATAAAGAATTCAGCCGTGCTGTTGTGTATCTGCAATTTCTTATTCATGGCATGTTCTATGGACATTAATTATATACAAAAATAACCAAATTATTTCAGAATCAGGGTAACTACACCAAAATATCTATGAGATGGAGCTTAGGAAGAAATGCTTTTTGGCTCTGGTTAAAAGGGGGGCTTATCGTATATTTTCATGTACGCTCTTGCTCCTTATCGAATGATGCTGTAAAAAGTCGTACGTGTTTCCCGAAAAACATGTACGACTTTTTACAGAAACACGTACGTGTTTTTCAAAAATCACAATCGTGTTTTTAAGGTGTTGATATTAAACAATTTATATATTTGTGCCATTTGTATACCTTATTGTATATTATTATTACCAAGACGGAACACGCACTGCCTATACAAGAGTGGGTAATATTGATATTGAAGGGTATGCACATGACATGGGATTCACTTCCTACCCAAGTGGATGCCAGCAAACATTCTTGTAAATGAAGAAAAGTTCGGAGAGTGAGTTCGGAGACACTGCGGATAAGCCTAAAAATATAGGTAGAACAGCACAGAAGATCATCGACCTTGTCATTTCCGACCTTTCTATGTCAGCCGAAGCTATGGCTTATAAAATTAGGTATAAGTTCCCGTGCTGTAGAAAAACAAATCGCAAAATTGCGTTCTATGGGTATATTGTCTCGTGAAGGCGCAGACTTTGGTGGTTATTGGCGTATTATTTTAAGTTACCATTTTGAGGGGATGAGACGCAGCACGCTGCGTCTCTACAACTGGAGACAAAATTGGGCGAAAAAAGTAAGTTAGCTTGCTTTGGAAGTGAGGTATTGGAGTTTGAAAATCAAATAAAATATTATACATTTGCATGACTGGATAAGTCAAAGCGAATAATTGGTATCAAACAATGATAAACTAAAAAACATATGGATTATCTTAGGTTGAAATATTATTAATACGTATATTTGCGACAAGAAAAGGCTTTTTAATTAAGAGCCTCGTGTTGCGTGTGATATTTGTGCTGTAGGACGAAAATCGGCTAATTTTCTTAAATCTCCCTATGCACGAAGAAGGCCCCGCAACCCTTTACTGGATATACGTGTTATCTATGCTAATATAGTATGGATATATTTTGTATACAGATAAAGGGGGCGTGTGGCTGACTTTATTGGGAGTTGGGTCTTAGCCGAACCTTCGTCTACATAAATGTTCAGTCCTCGCCCTTCCTTTATTTTATAAGAAAGGACCACTACTTAACAAAAGCCATATAGCGCTCGTCTTTACGAAGGACATCTTTTCTAAAACATGTCCGGATCTTGTAAATCTAATAATTAATCATGTAAAGTGAATGGCTTATGGACGCTTGTAATATTGATGAGATCCAGAATCTCTTTATTTACTACTCCGCTTGTTTCAGCAAGTATTTTCCAGAGTTAGGGTTTTATTGTAATGAGAGGGAATTCCAGATACATGGTATTGTGCGGAGATATAGTGACATTACGGGAGTGTCCCATGATGGCTCTTATTTCTTAATTGAGATGCGAAAAGAATACCTGATCTACTTACCGTTATTGGTCGGTTCCAAATTCCGCATTTTAACTAAACAAAAACAACTTTATTCGTAATACAATCTTATGCTTATGCCAGAACTCATATCCATAGAAGAAGCCGCCCGTATTACCGGTTTCCCGTACGAGGAGATTGAAGATTGGGTAAAATCTCGAAAGATAACCTCTTTCCATACGAGAACCGGTACACGTATGGTAGATCCTGAGAACCTACGTGATTTCATTGCCCATATCGAACATCTAGGGATTCAAAAACTATACTTGCAACTGGTCATTCAAGACAAGGAGGAGGAAGCCGACGAGATTATCGCCCAGTACGACGATTACCTTTTCTGCCTACGATCCTTAAAGAACATCTCTCCCCTACTTAAACAAATCATCGCCGAACTATCCACATTTATAGATGATAAGCAAGATCGGTATATATTCACGGAAATAACCTCTGGGGCAAAAATACTGGACGTAGCCAAACGCTGCGATATATCTTACGATAGGATGTGCTACCGATATAAGAACATAGTACTCCGCTTGCAGGAAAACACCGGATTCTTAGCCGAATATAAGAAAACGATCAGCTGTCAAGACCTAGAGATAGAGCGCCTGCGGCTTGAGAAGCGAAACATGGAATATGAGCTGAGAACGCTCTATAAAGCAGTCCTCAAAAGTGGCTTGAGTCTCGATGCTCCGAAATCGTCGTTCGACATCCCCACGGATGCGGCCAGACGGATCTCCCTACCGGTCACAAGCCTAACCCTGTCTCCCTACATCCGTAAATGCCTCCAAAAATTGGAGCTGGAAACTATGGAGGACCTATTGCGCTACGCTAGGAAGAAAGGGCTCGATTCTTTGTTGAAGATCCCGGGATTCGGCCCTCTCGGTTTAGACCAGTTAAAATTTCAGCTGGAAAAGCATAAGATCATGAATAAGGCCGGAGACTCGGATCTCTATCAATACATCATCAATGAACCGGATAGCTGAACACAAAAAGAGCCTCTCTTCACAGGGAGGCCCTTTTTATGTGATGCCGGAAATAACCAATAAAAACTTCCCGACACTACGGTGTTAATCATCTTATATGCTTACATAAAATTAGCAGAAGGCTTTGGTTTGCGATATACTAATAGTGTTACATTCTTTTTGACATTGCAAAGATACGTCGGCCTATAAGGGTGCGCAATACCTATATATATGTAAAAAAGGAGAGCTCATACCTATTAATTGTTATATATCTTTTCATGGAGATCGATTTTTAGAACTAATGATCTTCTCGCTTGTAATAACTAACGCTTACCTCTGAAATAATACAAAACCGTATTTTCCAAAATTAACTATCAAGTTGTCTTGCGGGTCAATAATGGGGCCTATTGGGTGTGACGTCCTGAAAATATTCTTCCGGGATACCTATGAGTAGGTAATTAGGGTCTCATTTTACCTACTTCGGGCGATTGTAGCAAATTCTCAGCCCCTGTAATTTTGCCAAAAATTATAAAACGCAATGAGAACGTTAACAAATTTATTAGCGATTGGATTACTTTCCTTTACCGCTCTACATGCTCAAGAGAGTAATATGAGCTCTACCGTAAAGGCATCGGAGATGTATGCCGACGGTTTTTCTAAATTCCGTTTTGGAGGATATGGTGAGATGGCTGCCAGTTATATGGATTATGACTGGAATTGGGTGACACCTCAAGGTACATCACATATGAATCGGGCTACTGTCTCTATCCCTCGTTTTATTTTAGCTTTTGATTATAAGTTCTCTCCCAAATGGGTACTGAGTTCCGAGATTGAGTTTGAGTATGGAGGAACAGGCGCCGCACGGGAAGTGGAGTGGTACGAGGAGAATGGAGAATATGAGACCGAGATCGAGAAAGGTGGCGAGGTCGCCTTGGAGCAGTTCCATATCTCTTATCTGATGAACAAGCATTTAAACTTCCGTTTTGGACATATGATCGTACCGGTAGGCTTGACCAACGCACATCATGAACCCTTGAACTTTTTTGGTGTATATCGTCCGGAAGGAGAGACTACCATATTACCTTCTACTTGGCATGAGACGGGTGTGGCTCTATTTGGTGATTTAGGAAATTTCGATTACGAGTTACAAGTCGTTTCCGGTCTGGACCCACAAGGTTTCCGTATGGAGAACTGGGTTGGCAAAGGTACGCAAGGCGCTTTCGAGGAAACTCAATTTACGCATCCTGCCTTTGTGGCTCGTGTCAACTATAATGGAGTGAAGAAATTTAAAGGCTTACGTGTGGGCGCTTCTTTTTATTATAACCAACCCTCTAAGAATAGTAGCAAACCGCTGCGTAACCAAGGTGAGAAATATCCGCTTACCATCGTGACGGCGGACGCTCAATATAAAAGTCCGAACAATAATTTGATCGCCAGAGGTAATATCGTTTACGGCCATCTGGGCAACAGCAACGCTTTGACGAAGGTAAACAATAACTCATCTTCAGCTTCCGGATATCCTAATTCAACCGTGGCGGAGACCGCTGTCAGTTATGCGGCTGAGGTTGGCTATAATGTAGGTTCCTTCTTTAGCCGGAAAGCCCCTAGAATTTATCCTTTCGTTCGCTACGAATATTATAATCCGATGCAATCCGTAGAAAAAGGCAGTAATAAACTGGCGGATAGACGTCTTCAAAAGAGCGTGATTACGGCAGGCCTTAACTATTACGCGTTGCCTAATCTGGTCGTAAAGGCGGATTATGCGCACCGTATTGTAGGTAAGGGTGATTATAATAGCCAGAATATGGTTTCTGTCGGTATCGCTTATATCGGCTGGTTCTTATCAAGATAATAGACTATTAACAAATATATATGTAAGAATATGAAAAAAGTACTTTTATTACCCATGATGTTGATGGGTGTGGCTTTGAGCTTCACTTCTTGTGGAGACGACGATGATCCGGGTAAGGACCCCGATGTTGTAACTTATGACTTTAAGAATCTTCCTGCGGATTCGGGTACGAAACCAACAGAAGATCAGATGAGTGCGGTTGTCGCTACTTTCGTTGATGAGGTAGCTTTGCCTACCTATAAAGACATGTTGACAAAGATGACTGCCTATAAAAATGCGGTAGACAAGTTTATCGCGTCTGGTTCTAAGAATGATTTAGCGGATGCCTGCGACGCTTGGCGTGCGGTTCGTGTGCCTTGGGAACAAAGTGAGGCATTCTTGTTCGGTGTGGCGGATTTGGCACAGCTCGACCCGAGCTTGGATAGCTGGCCTTTGGATAAGAACGGTATAGAGGAGATTATAGCTACAGGAGAATTCAGCAAGATTTCAGGAGCTGTAGACGAAGACGCGGAAGATGGTCCTCAAAATTTACGTGGATTCCATACGGCGGAAAAGATGTTATTCTTAGACGGCGAGCCTCGTGATCTGGAAACAAGCCCGTTCGCAAAGAATGAATTGGAGTATTTGAAGTTAGTGTCCGAACGTATGTTATCTGATACTCAAGACTTATACAATGGTTGGTTGAAAGGCTTAGGAACTTCGGATGTTCCTTCTTCTTATGCGGAGGCTATGAAGAAACATGACGGTTCTGCCTATTCCATTGGTAATGTGTATCAGGCGATTGAGCTTATGCTGAATGGAAATAATGGTATGGCCGGAATCTCCAATGAAGTAGGTTCCGCTAAAATAACTGACCCGGTGACTGCATGGAATGGAAGTAATAAAGACGCTACCGACCCGAATAACCCCGGTGTCTTGGCTGTAGAGTCTTGGTATAGCTGGAATTCCTTGGACGACTATAAGAACAATATCGTAAGTATCAAGAACGCTTATTTCGGCGGTCGTGATTTGGATGAGGAATCCGCTTCCGAGAGTAGCTTGCATGCGTTGACTAAGATGATTAATCCTACGTTGGATAGTTTGATGGTAGTTCAAATTGATAAGACAATCGACGCTATCAATGCGATCGGCTATCCTTTCCGTAACAATCTAGGGGATACGGAGCATATCAATACAGCTACAGAAGCTTGCGCTGATTTAACGACAGGCTTGGGCGTTGTTAAGTCTAAGTTCACGAACTAATCGGACAAGCCGATACGATGAAACGAAGATTACTTCTATTATTCGCTTTATCCGGTAGTCTGCTGTGTAGTTGCGAATCCGAGGACTTGGAAAATTGGCAGGTTAAGAAACCCAATGGGCAGGTAGCTTCCGAGAAGGAATTGTCCGCGGGTATCTCAACCATTTTCTCCAATGCCCCGGATGCGTACGATACGCAGGCAAACTGGGTTACGGGCGAATTAGAGATGCGATTTAATCGTGGTGATGGATTGTACGACGATGCTCGCGGTGTTGAGAATGTGGATGGTGGAGGACTAGGGCCGCTTTATGCCGGATATTCTTGCGGTTCTTGTCATAAAAGTACCGGGCGGACCCGTCCGGCTATAGCCGATGGAGGTTCCGGCCCCGGCTTCTCATCCATGCTTATTTATATATCACGTAAAAGTGGCGGCTATTTTCAAGATTACGGCCGGGTACTACATGATCAAGCGATATACGGAACGAAACCGGAGGGAAGGGTTAAGATTACTACTACTTCCCAAAAATATACGTTCCCCGATGGGGAGGAATATGAGTTGGTCACCCCTCATTATGAGATAAAGGAATGGTATGCTGATAGTATTCCGATGTCGGATTTACGGATTTCCGTACGTCAACCTTTACGGCATGTCGGAATGGGGCAGATGATGGCGCTCGACTTGGATATGCTAAAGCAAATCGCCGCTAAAAGCAATTATCCGGAATATGGTATTAGTGGACGTATAAACTATGTGACGGAAAAGGGAAAGAAACAGATTGGTATCTCTGGTAATAAGGCGAATCATGCCGACTTAACGGTGGAATTGGGATTCTCTTCCGATCTCGGTGTTACGAACGATCGTTTCCCGCATGAGGTAGGAGAAGGACAGGGTAATATGATGGGTTTTGCCATGACCGGGGCGCAGGTCTCTACGGAAGATATGGAAGATGTGGATTTATACCTCCAGACCTTGGGGGTACCCGCCCGTCGGAATGTGGATGATCCTACGGTTCTTCAAGGAGAGCAACTTTTCTATCAAGCGAAATGTCATTTATGCCATGTGACTTCCTTGAAGACACGCCCTCGCGGATCTGTCCTTTTGAATAATACGGAATTGCCTCAATTAGGTAATCAGGTGATCCATCCTTATTCGGACTTTTTATTGCATGATATGGGTGTTGAGCTAGGGGATGATTATCCCAGTGGCTTGGCCAACGGTAATGAATGGAGGACTACCCCGTTATGGGGATTGGGATTACAAGAGGTCGTAAACGGCCATACCTATTATTTACATGATGGCCGTGCCCGGAACCTGACGGAGGCTATTATGTGGCATGGTGGGGAAGGAGCTGCGTCGCGTACCCTATTCTCTCGCATGACAAAAGACGAGCGGGCCGCTCTGATTAAATTCCTACAAAGTTTATAAATAAATAACGCATAGAATCGAAATGAAAAAAATATATAGGACGTTGCTTGTGGTGCTTCTATCAGCAGGTGTTTTCTCCGTGAAAGCTCAAGATACAAAGAAAGAGATGGATGATAAATATGTAGAGAACGATGTGGTTTCACTAGCGGGAAAGAAGGGCTTTTCTTTTTCTACCAAGGCCGGTGATTTTTTGTTTAAGCCCTATGCGTTGGTACAGGCAAGCGCTTGCTACAACCGATATGACGACCAAGGGCTGGAAAGCCATTATGCCAAGAGCGTAGCGAACTCCGGTTTCGCGATCCCTAACGCTATTCTCGGTTTTACGGGTAAGGCTTTTGGACGGGTTACTTTCAATTTATCGCTGAATGCCGCTAAGAGTGGAGGTGCCTTATTGCAACAGGCTTGGTTCGACGTAGCGATCAAGGAGTCGTTTCGTATCCGTGTCGGTAAGTTCAAGACACCGTTTATGCATGGCTATTTAAGTACTTTGGGGGAGACGTTGTTTCCGGTACTGCCTTATTCCGCTTCCCAATCCGTATTGCTTCCTTACGACGTGAATTATGTCATACCGAATATGTCCACGGGATTCGACTTGGGTGTACAGGTACATGGTTTGATCCATGATAAATGGAATTATCAAGTCGGTATTTTTAATGGTACGGGTATCGACGTGAATTTGGCGACTAAGACAAACTGCGATGATCATAAATGGTTGCCTTCGCTGTTATATGCGGGTCGTCTGGCCTTTATGCCGAAGGGGGAGATGCCAACGTCTCAAGGCTCACCGGAGAATCTGAACGACGATAAGATGTCTATCGCCGTATCTGCCTCTTATAATGCGGAGGCCGAGTTCTTGACCAGTAGCGACACCCGTGTGGGCGTTGAGTTCGCATGGATCAAGAACCGCTGGTATGTGGCTGCCGAAGGTTACTATATGAATATGCATTTTACCAAGATCATGCAAAAGCCGGATAAGAATTTCTGGGGAGCTTACGCTCAATTGGGCTATTTCATCACTCCGAAATTGCAGGGTGCTTTGCGATATGATTTCTATGATCGTAACGCTACGGATGAGGGTGGTTTGTTGAATATGCCCGCCGCTGGTTTGAATTATTATTTCTTTAATAATAATTTGAAGCTACAGGTTATGTATCAATATCTAGGTCGTAGCGGTCATGCTACGCAGAATGACCGGGATGAGGACGCTATTGGATTGGCTCGTCACTCCGCTACGGCTATGTTGCAGTTCACGTTCTAATCTTTGGGTATGAAACGATATATTCAATATATAATGTATGCCTTATTCCTGTTATTCGGGCTGGGTTGTGATGAGGGTAAGATTTATCCGGATGAGACGGTTGATTCCGGGCGAACCGCTACCGTGTCACTTTCTTTCACTGGCCTGAAAGCTTGGCCGAAGGAGAATATGCTCTCGTTATGTGCTTTTGGCGAGGATAAGTCGAAACCTTTGCAAACCCAGCGTATCAGTAAGCCGGCGGAAGACGGCAAAAGACTAAAACTCCGATTGAATAATGTCACTCCGGATACGAGGAGTATAGAGGTCGCTGTGATTAGTAGGGGATTGCGGTTGGTTTACTCCTATTATACGTCTCCGGTGGATGATTCGGACGAACCGCTTGATTTGTCTGTCGGCGAATTGGATTTAGCGAGCTTCAAACGTATACAAGCGCAGGTGTTCGACTTGAATTGCTTGTCTTGTCATGGAGGAGGATCGGGATTGGCCGGTCAGCTGGATCTTAGGGACGATGTGGCTTATAAATCTTTAGTGAACGTAAAGGCGCCCCTTTCGGAAGAGGGTAAGAACTACGTGACCCCGGGTAATATAAACAATAGTTTCTTGCTGGATATATTGGAGGATAATCCGGTACATAAGGATATGTTCAATAGTTCCGGGAAACAGGAGGTCCTTGCTTTGATCCAAGGTTGGATCTTAGGAGGGGCATTGGATAATTGATAAGAAAGAAAATGATGAATTATACGAGGAGGATAGATACGGATAAAGCGGTAGAAATGCAAATCTCTTCATTCACGGGTAAAGGTGGAACAACGGAATATCAGGTGATGGTATCGATCACGGACCCTTGTTTGTCTTTCGTGGAGCAATTGCAAAACCTTTTGCGGGTTTATGTGACTGTCGTGAAGGAAGAGCTATCGAATGACGCTACCGCCGTTTTCCGCCGTTATTTTTTAAGTGACGCAGCTAATCAGACGGATAGCGTGATGGAGTGGGAGTGCGAGAGCGCCTTTTGCCCGCTCTCTATCGTTCAGCAGCCGCCTTTGAATGGAACAAAGATCGCTATGTGGACCTATTTGCAAACGGGGATGTCGGTACAAACGTACGATTCCGGTTTACTGGAAGCGTCGCATAACGGTTATAGGCACCTCTGGGGGGGAGGTGCCTTCAATAAGGCGGCCAATTCGGAATACCAGACCCGGCTTTTATTGAATGACTATGTGATGCAATTGATGGGGCAGCGTTGTGCGTTGGCCTCTCATTGTGTCCGTACTTGGTTCTTTGTGCAAAACGTAGACGTGAATTACGCCGGTGTGGTGAAAGCCCGGAAAGAAGTTTTTATCACGCAGAATCTTACGGAGAAGACGCATTATATCGCTAGTACGGGTATCGAGGGACGTCATGCCGATCCCTCGGTGTTGGTACAGATGGACAGTTATGCGGTGGATGGGTTGGAGCCGGGACAGGTTCAGTTCCTTTACGCTCCCACGCACTTGAATCCTACTTATGAATATGGAGTAACCTTCGAGCGGGGTACGGCTGTTATGTATGGGGATCGTAAACAGGTCTTCATCTCGGGTACGGCGAGTATCGATAACCGGGGAGAGATTGTCTATCCGGGCGATATCGTAAAACAAACCGAGCGGATGATGGAAAATATCAGCGTGTTGCTGAAAGAGGCGGACGCTACTACTCGTGATATTACGCAGGCGATCACCTATTTGAGAGATATGGCTGATTATGCGGTGGTTAAGAAGTATTTTGAGGCGCATTACCCGGATTTGCCACATTTGATAGTCTTGGCCCCCGTTTGCCGTCCCGGATGGTTGATAGAGACTGAGTGTATAGCGGTCGTGCCGACGGAGTCGTCCTTTAAGCCTTTGTGAAATAATAATAAATGTACGAGATATGGAAGAAAAAGGAGTATATTTGGCTATTCAAACACCAAGACAAGTTAGAAAGAAGCCTATGTATAAAAATGGAATGTACCGGGAAACCGATAAAATGAGTGATCTGATCTGCGAGAACTATCCGATGGTTTTAGTCATGAGCCGTTTTGGTATAGCGCTTGGGTTCGGAGAGAAGAATATCGGGGAGGTTTGCCGGCAGAATGGGGTGGATGCTTGTACTTTCCTGACGGTCGTGAATTTCTTGGTCGAGGAAGTGAATACGCCTGTCGAGAATATCAGCAAATGCCTGTCGATCGAGAACTTGATCCGCTATTTGCATAATGCCCATGATTACTTCTTGAACTTCCGCTTGCCACATATCCGTCGTAAATTGGTAGACGCTATATCCGGGTGCCCGGAGGATGTCGCTTTTGTGATCACGAAGTTTTTCGATGAGTATGCGGAGGAGGTAAATAAACATATGTCTTATGAGGAACGTGCTGTTTTCCCTTATGTCCGTAATTTGTTGGAAGGAAAGAGAGATCCGAAATACAATATTACGATCTTCCGTAAGCGTCATGATCAGATCGAGATGAAGATCACGGAGTTGAAAAATATCCTGATCAAATACTATCCGGGAGCGGGTACGAATATGCTGAATAGTGTCTTGTTCGATATTTTTGCCACGGAGGAAGACTTGGCTTCACATACCCGTGTGGAGGATTATTTGTTTGTACCGGCCATATTGGCTTTGGAAAAGCAATTATAAGCATGAATCGATGAGTACAAATCTAAAGATTGCGATAGCCGAACCTTCTGTTATCATAAGGAGCGGACTGGAGAACCTGTTGAAACGGTTACCGGGTTTCCGTATCCAGATGGTGGAGATTCATTCGGTGGAATCTCTTTTCGACTCGCTTCGTATGCACAAACCGGATGTGTTGATCGTGAATCCGGCTTTGCCCGGCTATTTCACGTTGCAACATTTGAAGGAGGAAAGCGGCTGTGCCGAGATGAAATGTATCGCTTTATTATATTCTGTCTCAGACAGTGTGTTATTGCGTTCTTATGATGAACAAATTAACATATACGATAGCCCTGATGAGATCAAGCACAAATTGGAACGGTTGAACGCCGAGGTACTTCCGGATGACGAGCCGGAAGGGGATGACGAGCAACAATCGTTAAGCTCGAGGGAAAAAGAGATCGTAGTCTGCGTCGTGAAGGGAATGACAAACCGGGAGATAGCGGATCGTTTGTTTCTTTCTACGCATACGGTCATCACCCACCGCCGTAATATCGCTCGGAAACTTCAAATTCATAGTGCCAGCGGTCTTACGATCTATGCGATTGTCAATAAGCTGGTCGAATTAGGCGACATCAAGCAGTAATCGTATATTTATAAATAAGTTAAAGGGAATGTGGATAAGCGATAAAAGCGCCTTCCGCATTCCCTTTACCATTAATATAATTAAATTTAATGATCATATCTTATTAACGCTTATCGAAAACTAAAACCCGTTTATTCCTGTTTCTTCTTCAAATCATTAAGCTTATAAGAAATGAAGAAAGCATTTTTACTTGGATTAACATTGTTATTTTCCTTATCTATGAGCGCACAACATTTCGCGTTGAAGAACAATCTTCTCTATGACGCGACTACGACTCCGAACTTAGGATTCGAGGTGGGCTTAAGCAAAAAGGTTACATTGGATGTCTCGGCGGGATATAATCCTTTCAAGTTCAATGACGGTAAGAAACTGAAGCATTGGCTTGTCATGCCGGAAGTGCGTTATTGGACTTGCGAGAAATTCAACGGTACGTTTATTGGCGTGCATGCGTTGGGCGGACAGTATAATATCGCCGGGATTAAATTACCCTTTGGCATATTCCCTAATTTGAAGGACCATCGTTATGATGGTTATTTGTACGGTGGCGGACTTACGTTGGGACATCAATGGATACTGAATAAGCGTTGGAGTATAGAAGCCGCTATCGGCGCCGGTTATGCCCGTGTACATTATGATAAGTATAATTGCGGGGACTGTGGCTCTAAGATCGAGACCAAGAACTCGAACTATTGGGGTGTAACGAAAGCGGCCCTTTCTATCATTTATTTTATCCACTAAAAAACGATCTAGAGAGATATGAGACATTTATTGAGTATATGCATCGCTTTATTGTTCCTCGGAGGTGTGAGCCTACAGGCCCAGAACGGTGTGCGGGGAACTGTTAGTTTCGAGAATGTAAGCGCAAAGAAGGACGGAAGCCAGCTTATGATGAATTTTACGACCAATCTGAGCAATCTGCGTTTGAAATCCCAAGAGATGATAATCTTGACACCGGTATTGCAATCGGTAGATAAATCGCAATCTTATCAGTTTAACCCGATCGTGATTACCGGGCGGGCACGTATGAAGGCGTTGAACCGTGAGTTGGGTTTCGATAGTTATGAATTTCCCCAAACTCCTAGCTTGATTATCCGTCAGACGAAGAAGGGACCGGAATTGATTCCGGTGGAATTGTCCGTACCCTATGCGGGATGGATGCGAAACGCTACCTTGATGGTGGATGAGAATACCACGGGATGCGCTTCTTGTGAGGTCTCAAATGACATCTATGGGGTGATGAGCCGTGTATTGCCTCCGTTAGCTCCTCCCGTTTATGAGCTTAGCTATGTTACTCCTCCGGTAGAGCCAGTGAAACAACGGAGCGAGACGCATTCCGCTTATTTAAACTTTGAGGTAGGCAAGTCCGTATTGTTACGTGATTTCAAGGATAACGCTACCGTGCTGAATGAGGTGAATAAGATTGTAACGGAAGTCCGTAACGATAAGAATCTTAGCTTTACCGAATTTAAGGTTACCGGATACGCTTCCCCGGAAGGTGGCTACGATTATAATATGAGATTGTCCGAGAGTCGTGCCAAGGCTTTTGTCGCTTACATGAAAGATAAGGAGAAGATGGATCCTTCCTTGATGAAAGTAAATTGGATGGGTGAGGATTGGATCGGATTGCGTCAAGAGGTTACGAAATCAGATTTGGCGAATAAGAAGGAGATTCTGGAGATCTTGGATATTCAAGATATAAACAAGCGCAAGGCTAAACTACATGCCTTGAACGGAGGTCGGACTTATAAGATATTATTGGATAAATACTATCCTCCTTTAAGACGTATTGATTATACCTTGGCTTATATCGCACGTCCGTTCGACGTGAACGAGGCCAAGCAAGTGATCAAAACGAAACCTCAATATTTAAGTTTGAATGAGATGTTCTTGGTAGCCAATTCTTATGATAAAGGCAGCGATCAGTTCAAGGAGGTATTCGATATCGCCGTTCGTCTTTATCCGACCGACCCGATCGCTCAATTAAATACGGCGGCCCTTGAGATTGAGACTGGTGCTTACGATCCGGCCATCAGTCGTTTGCAAGGTATTAATTTGCCGGAAGCATGGAATAACCTAGGTGTCGCTTATGCGATGAAGAAGGATTATACGACCGCTATGCAATATTTCGATCAAGCTGCCCAAGCCGGCATGCAGGATGCCACCGCGAACCGGGATGAGCTGGCCGCTTGGTTGGCCGAGCAATAATGGAGATACTTACCTTCGAATATAAAAAAAGCCCCCGTTTCCGGAGGCTTTTTTTGTGCTTATAATTTAGCTTTCCATTCATTCATCAACTCGGTAATGGTTTCCCGTACCGAAGTGATCTTATTCGCTCGCCAAGCGTTACTGCCGGCGAAAGCGTATCCATTCTCGAAATTCCCTTTGAAGGCGTTGTACAAGGCGGTGACGATACAATACGGGCTGCGTGATATATCGCACGTCTTGATACAGTTGAAGGGACAAGCTTTCGGTTGCTTGATTCCCGCCTTCACTTTCTCAAGGAAACTGCAATGGATGGCTCGTCCGGGCATGCCGACGGGACTTTTGATGATCTCTATGTCCTTCTCCTCTGCCTGTATATAGGTCTGTTTGAAGGCTTCCGAGGCATCGCATTCC
Organism: Parabacteroides sp. CH2-D42-20; assembly: GCF_003670185.1. Lineage (NCBI taxonomy): Bacteria > Pseudomonadati > Bacteroidota > Bacteroidia > Bacteroidales > Tannerellaceae > Parabacteroides > Parabacteroides sp. CH2-D42-20. The sequence goes on from NZ_RAYG01000014.1 coordinate 63,793, forward strand.
GTGGTGGTAACGAACCGGGTTCCTAACTGAACGCCTGATGCTCCAAGGTCTATCATGCGTTTGATATCTTCACCCGTATAAATGCCTCCTGCCGCAATTACCGGGATCTTTTTGTCGTATTTCTGCTCGAAATGAGAGACTTCCTCTACGACTTGAGGTAATAATTCTTCCAATGAGAAATGCTGGTCTTCCAACTGGTTTTCCTTATATCCCAGATGTCCACCCGCTTTCGGGCCTTCTAGTACCACCGCATCCGGAAGATAATCATAGTTATTCTTCCATTTCTCGCAGATGATGCGTACGGCACGTGCGCTGGAAACGATGGGAACCAGCTTGGTGACGCTATCTTTCTTGAGGAAAGAAGGCAAGTCCAAAGGCAGTCCGGCACCGCTGAAAATGATGTCTACCTTTTCCGCTATACTGGTTTTCACCAATTCGGCGAAGTCGGAAAGAGCCACCATTACGTTTACGCCGATGATACCTTTCGCTTTTTCCCGGGCCTTGCGGATCTCTTCCGCTAACCCGAGATTCCCAGCTTCCGTATAATTGCTGGGTGACAATTTCTTATATAAAAGTCCGAGACCGGCTGCGGAGATAACGCCGATCCCACCTTCATTTGCAACGGCCGAGGCTAAGCCGGAAAGAGAGATGCCTACGCCCATTCCACCTTGGATGATTGGAATACGAGCCTTTAGGTCTCCGATTGTTAATGTCTTCATTAAAAAAATAAATATAGTGTTTCAATAATCGAGGCAAAGGTAGCACAATATCCCAATAAATGTGCGAAATGGACCAGAATTATCGCGCAAATATTCTAGTCATGTGCAATGTATGGAACGAACCGATTATTTTATGTAAATTCGTCCCTGAATAATTAGGCAAGACGTCTGTAACAGGATTGTAATGTATGTGAAACGGGTGTGAAACAGGAGCGTTGTAACTTTGCGACGCAAATATAGTTTTTATAGTTAGGAATGAAATTAGGAAAAGTTATAGCGCTCATGTTAGTGCTGCTTCCATTCAGTATGGGAGCGCAGGAGGTGGATCAGTCGGTGGAAAAACGTATCGATTCCTTGGCTACGGAAGTGACTACCTTGGATAAGGTAGTCCAGAAGCTAAGCAAATTCAAGGTTTCCGCTTATATCCAAGGACAATACCAATATGGACAGGAGGACGCTACCTTGAAAGTGGGCGATAAGAACGAGAACTTGGATAAAGGGTTTAACCGGATCGGTATCCGCCGGGGGCGTATGAAGTTTGAGTACAATGATGAGATCGGAACAGGTGCTGTCCAGATCGAGGTGAATGATAAGGGAGTAAGTTTCCGTGATCTGTATATCGGTATCAAGGACCCTTGGACGAAGCGTAGCCAGTTGATGGCTGGTGTGTTCAACCGTCCTTTCGGTTATGAGGTCTGTTATTCCACGAGTTCTCTCGAATCTCCGGAGAGAGCGACTATTATCCAGTATTTCTTCCCGGATGAGCGTGACTTGGGAGCGATGCTTACCTTACGTACCAAGACTACCAGCCCATTGAGTTTCTTGCGATTGGATGCCGGTCTGTTTGCCGGAAACAGTATCAACCGGGAGACGGATAGCCGGAAAGATTTCATCGGGCGTCTGGGTGCCGAGAAGTCGATAGGCGACTGGGGAAAATGGGGAGCCGGTTTCTCCTATTACCATGGTTTTGTCTACAACCCGACTACCGAGGCGTATGAGATGCGTGGCAATCATTTCGTTAAGAGGGATATGGGAGAGACGGGTACTTATATGAAGCGCCAGTATTTAGGTTTGGATGGACAGTTTAGTTTTCTTTCATCTTTAGGAAAGACCACTCTCCGTGCGGAAGGTTTGATCGGTACCCAACCCGGTATCGCCGGAAGCAGTAAAAGCCCGAACTACGGTACCCGACCGGAGAATTTGCCGGAAAATTCTTTGTTCAAGCGCCCTTTCCTTGGTTACTTCTTTTATTTGGTACAGGATATAGGCGCCTCTCCTTTCTCCGCCGTATTGAAATATGACGTTTACGATCCGAATACGAAGGTAAGTGGCAATGAGGTCGGGGCGGAAAATAGCTTCACCTCGAAGACCGATTTGGCGCAGAGCACGATAGGTATCGGCGGTATCTATAATTTCAATAAACATATCCGTCTGCAAGCTTACTACGAGTTTAACTTCAATGAGAAAAGTAACCTCGTGAAGGGCTACGAGAACGACCGGAAGGATAATGTATTGACAGTCCGTCTTCAATATAAGTTTTAATTCATAGGATTGTAATATCTGTTTCATCCCATTGAAATACCGAAGTATTTATTTTGTATCGTAAATAAAAGATAAATACAAAGGAATGAAGAAGACGATTTTATTAGCTGCCGTGGCAGCCTGTTTGTTTGCCACGAATGTGTTTGCCCAGAAGATAAAGGGTAGCGATACTTGTTTGCCTCTTACCCAGACTGAAGCCGAGAATTTCATGAATAAGAACAAAGCCGCTAAGATAACGGTGACGGGTGGTGGCTCCGGCGTGGGGATCTCCGCTTTGATGGAAGGCACTACGGATATAGCGATGGCTTCCCGTAAGATGAAATTCGACGAGCGCGTGAAGTTGCAAGAAGCCGGGAAGAAGACGAAAGAGGAGGTGATCGCCTATGACGCTCTGGCTGTTGTCGTGCATCCTTCCAACAAGGTATCCAATCTGACCCGGGAGCAATTGGAAGGCATTTTTACCGGCAAGATCAAGAATTGGAAAGAAGTGGGTGGTGCGGATATGAAGATCGTGGCCTATTCCCGCGAGACTTCTTCCGGAACCTACGAGTTCTTCAAGGAGAGCGTGTTGAAAAATAAGAACTATATGAACGGTATCTTGAGCATGCCGGCTACAGGTGCCATTATCCAAAGCGTAAGCCAGACGAAAGGAGCCATTGGCTATGTAGGTCTTGCTTATTTGAATAAAGAAGTGAAGCCGATCCATGTATCGTATGATGCCGGAAAATCCTACGTGGAGCCTTCGTTGGAGAACGCGAGGAATAAGACCTATCCGGTTGTCCGTCCGTTGTTCTATTACTATGAGACGAAGAATGCCTCAAAGGTGCGACCGTTCATCGATTATGTGATGTCTGCCGAAGGACAAGCGACGGTGAAGAAGGTTGGTTATATCCCGGTAAAGTAAGCGGAGAATCCGGACAGCGTTGTATGAGCACATCATACAACGCTGTCTAAGGTGCTTCGACAGTACTGTCTAAGGTGTTAAGACAACGCTGTCTTATGTGTTGGGATAAGATCGTCCGTCCGTCTCTTCCAGAAACTGATCCATATACAGATTCTCGCCATCCCATACGATATAAGAGAAGAATTGCATCCAATCCCCGGCTATGAGAATACGGGAGGTACGGCTTAACATCAAGTCCAACATGATGTGGCGATGGCCGAAAATGAAGAAGTTTATATCGGGATGCGTCTTTAGATATTCCTTGGCGAAAACAACCATATATTCAGCGTCTTCCCCTTGATACTTTTTAGCCTCTTGCTTTTCCAGTCCGCTCTTCCGGCTGTTGAGCGACCAACCTAAAGCGAACCCGAACGTCCAGCGGGGGTGTATTCCCGCATATAGCCATTGGCAGAACTTGTTCCGGAAAATAGCCCTGATCAGACGGAATGCCTTACTCCGGAAATCTACCTCATCGCCATGCCCGAGGAAGAAACGTTTCCCTAATAAATCGACTGTCAAGGTATCCCGATGGATGATGGCGCCTATCTCTTTCGGCAAGTAGTCGAACATCCAGATGTCATGGTTACCGATAAAGATATGTATTTCTATGCCTCTGTCCGCTAACTCGGCCAATTTCCCCAGAAAACGTACATGGCCTTTCGGCACGACGTATTTGTATTCGTACCAATAGTCGAATAGATCTCCCAGAAACCAAATGGCGGAAGCGTCCTCCTTGATGCTATCCAGCCAACGTACCAGTTTCTTCTCGATGGCTAAAGGGTCCTTGTGGAAACGGGCTCCCAGATGCGCGTCTGAGGCGAAATATATTTTCATAGAAAACCTAATTCCAGTTTAGCCTCCTCCGTCATCATGTCCTTGTCCCATTCCGGCTCGAAGACGAGGTTTACCTCTACATTGTTCACCCCATCGACCGCTTCTACCTTCATACGGACATCTTCCAATATGAAATCGGCCGCCGGACAGTTCGGGGCGGTGAGGGTCATATCGATGCGTACATTTTTTTCCTCATCGATATCTACCTTATATATAAGCCCAAGATCGTATACGTTTACGGGTATTTCCGGGTCGTATACCGTCTTCAGCATAGCGACGATCGCTTCTTCTGTTTGGAGAAATTCGTTGTTCATCTTCTTTTGTTTTATACGCGAATATACATTAATACTTCTATATACTAAACCGGGGGAAAAGAGAATTTGTTTCACCGGACCAGCCTTCCTTCATCCGCATAGCTATAATAACCGCTATCGGACAGGATGATATGGTCCAGTATCCTAATATCCATCAGCTTCGCCGCCTTTTGGATACGCTCGGTCAAGGCATCGTCGTGCGTACTGGGGCGGAGGCTACCGGATGGATGATTATGGCATAGGATTATACCGGAGGCCAAGGCGTTGATCGCCGCTTTTAATACCAAACGGATATCCACGGAAGTCTGGTTTACTCCGCCCTGACTGATTTTTACCTTTTGTATCACCTTATTTAATGGATTGGTTAGAGCGATCCAGAGTTCCTCATAAGGTAAATCGCATAGTTGGGTACGGAATAGGAGATAGGAGTCTTTGCTGCTTCGGATAGCATCTTGAGGAGACGCCTCTGAGGTTTCCCGCCGTTTCCCTAGTTCCATAGCGGCGCAGATCGTGACCGCCTTCGCCTCTCCGATACCTTTAAAGCCGGAAGTTAATTCTTTGATGGAACGTTTACCCAATGTATTCAGATTGTTATTTACGGAGTGAAGTATCCGTTGAGAGAGTTGTACGGCCGTCTCCTCATTGTTGCCGGATCCGATCAGTATGGCGATCAATTCGGCATCGCTTAATACGGAAGCGCCTTTTTGAAGCATTTTCTCACGGGGCCTGTCTTCTTCGGCCCATTCCTTGATGGAAAGTTTTCCTGTCTTTTCTTTCATAGTCGGGAAAGGTTTATGATTTGGTTAAAAAAATAGTTCCCGCCTGCTTATCAAGCGGGAACCGTATATTTTGACAAGACCCGGATTACTCGCGGATACGGCCTACGTAAGAACCATCAGTCGTATTGATCTCGATAACCTCGCCTTCGTTGATGAACAACGGAACACGAACTTCCGCACCAGTCTCTACGGTTGCCGGTTTCAAGGTGTTAGTAGCAGTGTCACCTTTAATACCCGGTTCTGTATAAGTAACTTTTAATTGAACTTTTGTAGGCATGTCGGCGAAAAGAACCGTATCGGTAGATGCATCAGAAACAACGTCTACAATTTCTCCCTCTTTCATGAAATCAACGCCGTTGATCAAGTTTTTGTCGATGATCACGTCATCGAATGTCTCTTGGTTCATGAAATGATAATGCTCGCCTTCCGTATAAGTGAACTGATACGGGCGACGTTCTACGCGTACATCTTCCAACTTCTCACCGATATTGAAACGACGCTCGATCTGACCGCCTTTTACAACATCTTTCAATGTGGTACGCATGATGGTATTACCTTTACCCGGTTTTACGTGAAGGAAATCGACGCAGAAATAGAGTTTTCCGTCCAAACGGATACAAGTTCCTTTCTTAATGTCTTGTGAATTGATCATATTTATTTTCTTTATTTATATATGTTATAGAGTAATCCGTAACGATTTTTGGGTACAAAAGTAGTACATTCCTGCTAAAGTAGCAAAAAGTTTTGCGTATTTATATGGAAAAATAGTTGCAAATCAACCGAATAACCGGAACCAAGACCGCTGTCATGATACCCATCAAGCCAATCGCCAGTCCGCTTAATGCTCCTTCGATGGCCCCGATTTGAATGGCCGCTGCTGTTCCTACTCCATGGGAGGAAGCCCCTAACGCCAGTCCTTTAGCGATATGGCTATCTATTCCCAGTACCCTCACCACGATAGGGCCCACTATACTGCCAAAGATTCCTACCGCTACGACGATGACGGCGGTAAGTGAAGGTATGCCGCCCGCTTTCTCCGCTATCCCCATAGCGATCGGGGTGGTGACGGATTTCGGTTGGAGCGTGGCGATCAACGCTTGGTCGGCTCCCATCAATTTACCGATGATGATTACGCTTACGATTCCGACAATGGCCCCGACAAATATGGAAGTCAAGATCGAAACGACATTTCCCTTTAGATATTGGATTTGCTCATATAACACATAGCCAAGGGCCACTACCGAAGGCCCCAGCATAAAATGGATCAAATGACTGCTTTGCTGGAACGACTCATATTGAATGCCTAGGACTTCCAGTACCACGATAATCACGAAGATGGTCGTAAGCAAAGGATGCAAAAGACTGATATGGACTTTCTTGTAAAGAGCCAAGGAAGTCAGGTAGGTACCAATTACCAAGGTAAGAGCGAAAATCTCGGAATGCGCCAGATTATCCATGGTCTATTTTCCCTTTTCCAGTTTTTGTTGCACCAACGCTACGCTGGCGATGACTAAAATTGTACTTACTACGGAAGCGATCAGCAGGACTGCCCAATACTCGGAGATGATCCCGAAGGAATTCATAAGCCCTACACCGGCAGGAACGAAGAATAATCCCATGTTTTGGGTAAGAACCGTGGAAAGACGTTTCACCTTTTCAGGTTTTACTTTCTTGAACGCGAGGGCTAAGAACAATAGCACCATCCCAATTACGCTACCCGGTATGAAACCGTCGATAAAGTAGCTGATAAACTCTCCCGTGAAATAGAAGAAGAGAATGTAAAATGCTTCTGTTAGCATAGTTTTTCTACCTTTTTTGATAACCGCTACAAAGATAACAGCTATTTCGTAGATATGTTCTATAACATATTATTTTAACATAATAGGGGCGGGGTTCGCCCACCCGTGGCATCAAGCTAACGCGGAAGTAATGAACATATAAATCATCATACCGATAATATCGTTGGTAATGGTGATAAACGGTCCGGTCGCCAAGGCCGGATCTATCTTCATCTTATCTAAGGTCATGGGAACTAACGTGCCGAATATACTGGCGAACATTACGACGGCGAATAGGCTTAAAGATACGGAGGCCGTAATCCCCCGGTCTCCCAGCATGAAGAAGTTGTAAATGAACACGACCAGACTGATAATGCTGGCATTGATTAACGAGACTACGGACTCTTTTAGGATTTGCGGTACGATATTCCCTTCCTTCAAGGTATTGTTTGCCAAGCCCTGTACCACGATAGCGGAAGATTGTATGCCTACGTTTCCACCGGTACCACCGATCAGCGGGATAAATAGTGCCATCTTCGGGTTAGTGGCGAAACTGCTCTCGAAACCACCGAGGATAACGGAGTTTCCCAATCCTCCGATCATGCCGATCAGCAGCCAAGGTAGGCGGGCGGCGGTTTGGGTGAATACATTATCCGAGGTTTCCACGTCTTGCGAGATACCGGATGCCAACTGGTAATCACGCTCGTGTTGCTCGCGTACCTCATCCATAACGTCGTCGATCGTGATACGTCCTACCAGACGTCCGATACTATCGACTACGGGCAAGGCTACCAAATCGTATTTCTCGATCGTCTCCGTAACCTCCTCGATACTGTCGCTGTCGCGAACGGAGATCGGGTCTTTTTTCATGACGTGCTTGATCTTGGAGACAGATGGGTGGGTGATCAGTTTCTGCAAGGGGAGCACGCCTTTCAAGCGCTCGTCGTCATCCACTACATATACATAATAGATCTCGCTCATCTCCTCCGCTTGCTTGCGCATCTCGTCGATACATTTGGGCATACTCCAATTCTCGTTCACCACGATCATCTCGGTACCCATTAAACCGCCGGCAGTGTCCTCGTCGTATTTCAACAAGTCCACGATATCACCGGCCTGTTCTACGTCCTCGATATGCGAAAGGATCTCCTCTTGGGTATCCTCGTCCAACTCACGCATCAAGTCAACGGCATCATCCGTTTCCATGTTATCGACGAAACGCTTGGCGATAAGCTCATTGGGAAGTTCCTTCAATAACTTATGACGGTCTTCCTCATCCAACTCCATCAATACATCCGCCGCTTTGTCGCCATCCATCAATAGATAGAGATAAATGGCCTCTTGCAAGTTCAGTTCTTGATAAAGCTCGGCTATATCGGCAGGATACAGTTCATGAAGTACCTCCTGTGCCTTTGCGTCATCTTTGGCCTCGATGATGCTTTTCAGGTTCTCGATGTAATCTTTCGTCAGTTCGATCATTGGACTCTTATATTATTATAGGACATCACCAGCCTGCTTCTCCAGATGCTTTTGGCTGATCAAGGTCAGTTCCACGAATTGCTCCACGGATAACTGTTCCGGGCGCTTGTCGAATATCGGCAAGGCGTAATCCGGGCAATCTTTACCCAATAGGGGTTTCATGGAATTACGAAGCGTTTTTCTTCGTTGGTTGAATGAGGTCTTTACTACGGTCTTGAATAACTTCTCGTCGCATCCCAGCTCCTTGCGGTCGTTACGAGTCATTTTCAATACGGCGCTTTTCACCTTTGGAGGCGGATCGAATACTTTCTCACTGACAGTAAAGAGGTATTCCACGTCGTACCAAGCTTGGAGCAATACGCTCAAGATTCCGTACGTCTTGCTACCGGGACCTGCCGCTAGGCGTTCCGCTACCTCTTTTTGTAACATCCCCGAGCAGCAGGGAATCTGGTCCTTATAATCGAGGACCTTGAAGAATATCTGGCTGGAGATATTATAGGGGTAATTACCGATCACACAAAACTGCCCCGGAAATAGCTTCGAGAGATCCAATTTCAGGAAATCCTCGGCGATGATACGTCCTTTCAGATCGGGGAAATTCTGGTTCAGGTAATCTACGGATTCCATGTCCAACTCGACAACGGTTAAATCATGTCCCGCCTCCAGCAAGAACTGGGTAAGGACTCCCATTCCCGGTCCGATTTCCAAGACCGGCAAGGATTTGAAAGTATCGAGTGTGTCCGCAATGCGCTGTGCTATTTGCAGATCCTTTAGGAAATGTTGCCCTAATGCTTTTTTTGGCTTAACTAATCTCATCCACTTTTCGGTGTAATGTGTTTGTTTTTAAATATTATGCTTATCTTTGCGGATGCACAAAAGTACAATAAATAATTTAAAGTTCCCTATACCTAATGGATTTTAAGAGCATTCTACGTACGTTTCTGAAGATAATTCTACCTTTAGCCTTCGGCTGTTTACTCCTTTGGTTTTTGTATCGGAAAATGGATATCACTGAGATTTGGCGAGTAGTCAAGGAGGGGGTTCGTTATGATATTATTCTGGTTTCTTTACTGTTCGGCTTGTTCGCCAATATCGTCCGTGGTTTACGGTGGGGATTGCTGATCAGTTCCTTGGGCGAGCGTTTCAAGATGAGTAACGTGATTTACGCCGTGTTGGGTAATTACGCGGTGAATCTGGTATTGCCCCGTGTCGGCGAGGTATGGCGTTGCGGCATGATCACGAAATACGATAAGATCTCGTTTACCAAGCTTTTAGGTACCTTGTTGATCGACCGTGTGAGCGATACGATCATGGTCGGTTTGATAACCTTGATGATATTCATATTTAATATAAGCTTCTTTACGAGTTTCTTCGCCAAGAACCCGGCTTTGCTCGAAGGGTTCCAATCCATGTTTAATTCGATATGGATTTACGTGGCGGTGATAATTTTTGTCGCTGTAATTTGGTTTGTATTCACTTATATGAGTAACTTTACGCTGGTACAGAAAGCCAAAGGCATGTTGAAGAATATATGGACCGGTATGAAGAGTATCTGGTACATGGAGCATAAGATGCGTTTCGTGATAGAGACGTTATTGATTTGGGGAGGTTATTTCTGTTACTTTTATATTACGTTCTATGCTTTCGACTTTACTAAGGACTTGGGTATCGTGGTCGGGCTGATCACGTTTACGATGAGTAGTATCGGCGTGGCGGTGCCTGTTCAAGGCGGTATCGGACCGTGGCATTTCATGGTGATCGCTACCTTGGTTTGTTTTGGCGTGAACGAGAATGACGCGGCGGCGTTCGCCTTGGTCGTTCATACGGTACAGACGGTATGGACGGGATTGTGCGGATTATTCGGCGTGGTGGCTTTGCCGCTCACCAACCGGGAGAACAAAGAGGCTCCGGTCGTTGTTTCGTGATGAATACAAGATATGTATTAAATATGAACTGAACTAAATTATTAACATCTATGTCAGCAGAAATCAAAGATCTATCTCCGAAGCATGTATGGGGTTATTTTTATGACCTTACGCAAATCCCCCGTCCGACCGGACATATGGAGGCAGTAACCCGTTTTATGATATCCTTTGGTAAAGGATTGGGACTGGAAACCCTGCAAGATGAGGTGGGTAACGTATTGATCCGTAAGCCGGCCACGCCCGGAATGGAAGGTCGTAAGACCGTGACATTGCAGTCTCATCTGGATATGGTTCCCCAAAAAAACTCTTCCGTAAAGCATGATTTCGAGAAAGATCCGATCGACGCTTACATAGACGGTGATTGGGTGACGGCCCGTGAGACGACTTTGGGGGCGGACAATGGCATGGGCGCCGCTCTGGCGATGGCCGTGTTGGCGGACAATAGCTTGCGTCACGGACCTATCGAGGCCCTGTTTACGATTGATGAGGAGCAGGGTATGGACGGCGCTTTCGGCTTGAAGCCGCATTTTTTAAAGGGTGATATTTTATTGAATTGCGATTCCGAGAAGGAAGGGGAGTTGTTCGTAGGTTGTGCGGGTGGCGCTAACGTGAATGTCTCTTTCCAATTTAAGGAGGATACTTATATTCCGGAAGGTGACGTGGCTGTCAAGGTTAGCTTGGCTGGCTTGAAAGGTGGTCATTCCGGTGTGGATATTCATTTAGGGCGTGCGAATGCGAATAAGTTGATCTTCCGTTTCTTGAAAGAGGCGGTTTGTGATTATGGCGCTCGCTTGTCCTCTGTGGCGGGTGGTTCCTTGCCTAACGCTATCCCTCGTGAGGCTTTTGCCGTGATAACGATTCCGGGTGATAACGTGGAGTCTCTTTGGGAGCTAGTGGCTGATTACCAAGATATGTTCCGTACGGAGTATATGGGTGTGGAGGATCAGATCAATTTCGTCGCGGAGATGGTTGAATTGCCGTCTACGTTGATTCCGGAGGAGATACAGGATGATTTGATCAATGCGATCGAGGGTTGCCAGAATGGTGTGATTAGCATGTTGCATGATTTCCCGGGTACGGTTGAGTCTTCCTCTAACTTGGCGATCGTGAAGACATCTGATGAGTTGATCGAGGTGAAAATCTTGGTGCGTAGCTCATCCGAGTCTCGCAGGGATTCTGTTTGCTCAAGTCTGGAAAGTGTATTCGCTTTGGCAGGGGCTAAGGTGGAGGAGTCCGGTCATTATAATGGCTGGCAGCCTAATATCAATTCTCCGATCTTGAACTTGATGAAATCTACTTATCTGGATTTATTTGGTAAGGAACCAGAGGTGAAGGTGATGCATGCCGGATTGGAATGCGGTATCATCCAAGGCGCTTATCCGGATATGGATATGGTTTCTATCGGACCGGATTTGGAATATCCGCACTCACCGGATGAACGGGTGAATATTCATTCCGTACAGAAGATCTGGGAGTTTATTACAGCTACATTGGAGAGAATCTAAGGATCTCTTTCTTTATAGATATTAAACAAACCCTCCAGCCTTTGTTCTTCTAACCATTCGGTTAGCGAGAATAGGGCTGGAGGGTTTATTTTATAGTTTCTCTATATCCTCAAGGGAGAGCCCAGTGTATTTTTGGATAATTGAGGGGGATAATCCATCCGCTTTCATGTTGCGGGCCGTAGATTCTTTCCCTTTCAATATCCCTTTCTCCTCTGCGTAATCGATCGTATTCTTATAATCCCTGTATCGTTTCAGAGCCTCGTCGTATTGTATGCGTTCTTCCTTGCTGAGGTTTGCCACGTCGGCTACTTCCAGCAACTTATCGAAGACCGCCTTTTTTGCCTTGAACGGCATTCTCTCTAAAGTGTCCATATGCTTCAATAAATAAATCCAACGTTCAAAATCATTCTCGCACTCGCCCGGTTCTTTTTGGAAGTAAGGCAGCTCGAGATAGACTTGCCGTATCCTGTCGCTAAACATCCTTCCGGTTTCCCGGTCCGCCAATATAACATCGGTCCGGAACTTTGAGTTCACGTCCATCTTGTAATTAAGTAGGAATACCCCGTATACGGGTTGCAACGCAAATTTCCAGTCCTTCCCTTTTTGTCCTTGGTTACTGATGGCCCTCGCCAGATAGTACAGTCCCCTGTCGTGGAAATAGGGTTGTGCCCCGGTTTGCATCTCAACCACAAACAGGTTTCCGTTGCTGTCCTTGCAATGCACGTCAAAAACGATTCCCCTGTCGTCCAGCGTCTCGGGGGTCTGAATCGGGTTAAGGAACGTGATGTCCTCGATGTCGTGCTCTCCGAAGAACAGCTGGTTCAGGAAATCGATTAGTAACTCCTTGTGTACCTCCTGCCCGAATATCCGGTGAAAGCCGAAATCGGTGAAGGGATTGATAAATTTTCCCATAGTGCTTATAGGTTTAAATGATTAAATGATTAAACGGATGATCCTATCTCATCCTTTGCGGTAAAGATACGCTTTTTTTTAAAAGGAGGCAGGGCTGGTGTGCCAAAAGTTTCACTTTTGTGAGATTTGAGTGTTTTTTGAAAATACGGGAAACATGTGCTTTACAGGCCCTGATAACCAAGAAACGGGCCCTCTCATTGGCTGCTGAAGTGAATAACTGACAGCTTGTCGAGTGAATAACTGGCGGCTATACCTAGCCGCTAACTGACGGCTTGGAAAGTGAATAACTAATCACTTGGAAAGCCTTTTTATACCGGAACCAACAAGGTCTTCTCAGTGGCTTTGGGATGCGGTTCAGTTATCCTGCGGGGCTTTTCTATGTCGATTATTCTGTTATAGCCCTTGCGGATGGATGGTAAGCGAAGCGGCGATAATCATGACAGTTTGCGCGAAACAAGGCTGTTTGTGTGACATACCTCTTCTTTGGAGAAGTCTAACCAGAGAGAAGAAATAGGTGAAAAGGGCCTTTTTGTCTCTTATTTATA